>CAJXLM010000029.1 GCA_913056175.1 uncultured Opitutia bacterium
CAGCGCTTCTCCCGCTGGTTCAACCGCCGCCACCGCCGCAAGGGTCCCCTCTGGGCGGACCGTTTCCAGAGCGTGCTCATCGAGCCGAAGGAGAACGCGGTGGGCTGGTACCGGGCCTCCGTGCAGACGGCCCCGGTCCGGGCGGGGGAGGCGGCCGATCCCGACGACTACCGCTGGTCGACGTCCCGGCCGGGGGGCTGGGGCGGGATCCGGCGCTACTCCGTGCGGCGGAAGCTGCGCGCTTGGTCGGACCGGGCGGCGGAGGAGGCAGTGAGCTGGCTGCTCAACCCGAAGGGCCGCCTCGTCGAGGTCCGGGGCGGCCGGGCTCCGCCCCGGGTGATCGAGGAGGCGATGGCCCGACGGGTGATCGCCGGCTCCGAGGCCTATGTGCGCCGTCACCGCGCCCGCTGGGCCGGCGCACCGCGGGCGGTCCCCGTCGAGGAGGTCGACATTCCCCTCTGGGGTGCCCAGCCCTGGCGGCGGACGATGCTCAAGTAACGACCTCGAGGTCGCGGGGGTCGCGGGGCTTCCGCTGGTTCCGGGGGTTCGGGGTGTCTTGGGGGATCCGGGGCGTTGCGGATTCGCGGGCAGGGGAATGCCTGCGGCGCGGCATGGGAGTGGGCGGCGCTCATGGCAGGAGAGCGGGATGCGGTGCGGCCCGCGGCATGGGATGAATTCGGTTTTTTGGGGGAATTCAACCAGGCTGCGCCTTGCGGCGTTTCTCTGCCGGGCCTTCCGGCAGATCTCGGCCGCGGTTTCCAGCGCTTGCCTGCTTTGCCTCCCGGCAATCGATGCCGCGCCTTCGGCGCTTCCCTGCGCTGCGGCTCGGGGTGATGGCGCGGGGTGGTGGGGGTTCGGGGTGTATTTGTGAGTTTGGGGAGTTTCTGGCTCGCGTGCATGGGAACGCCTGCGGCGTGGCATCGGAGCGGGCGAGGGCCCATGGCAGGGGATGGATTCGGAATTTTTCGGTGTTTTGAATCCTACTGCGCCTTCCGGCGCCCTTCTGCTGGGCCTGCGGCCTCTCTCTGCGGCCCTCCCATGCTCTGTGCCTTCGGAACATCCGGACCGCACCTTTCCGTACTCTCTTGCGCTTCACTCGGGGTGGTTGCGCGAGGCGGCAGGAGATTCCGGGATGTCTTTGGGGAATCGAGGCGTTGCGGACTCGCGGGCAGGGGAGCGGGCTGCGGCCCGCGGCATGGGATGGGTTCGGGTTTTTCCGGGGAACTCAATCAAGCTGCGCCTTGCGGCCTTTCTCTGACAGGCCTCCCGGCAGATTCCTACCGCGCTTTCCAGCGCTTCCCGGCTGTGCCTCATGGCACATCCATGCCGCGGCATTCGGCGCTTTTTTGTGCGTCGACTCGGATCGACAGCGCGGGATGGCGGGGGTTCGGGGTGCCTTTGGGGAATCCGGTGCGTTGCGGGCTCGCGGGCAGGGAAGCGCCTGCGGCGCATCATGGGAGCGGGCGGAGCCCGCGGCAGGGGATGAGTTCGGGATTTTTCGTGGAATTGATCCCATGCTACGCCTTCTGCCGCTTCCCTGCAGTATTCCCGGCAGATCCCGGCCGCGCCTTCGGCGCACTGCTGCGCTTTGGCTTGAGGAGGTGGCGCTGGAGAGCGAGGATTTTCGGCTGTCTTTGGGAGGTCGGGGCGTCGACGGCTCGGGGCAGGGGAACGCCCGCGGCATGGGGTGGGTTCGGGTTTTTCCCGGGGAATTCAACCAGGCTGCGCCTTGTGTCGTTTCTCTGCCGGGCCTCCCGGCAGATCCCGGCCGCGCTTTCCAGCGCTTCCCGGCTGTACCTCACGGCACATCCATACTCTGCTTTCCGGCGCTTCGCTGCCGTACCCTCGGCACTTCCCTGCCGCCTTTCGGGGCTTCCCCGCGCTTCGGCTTGGGTCGATGGCGAAGGGGGGGTTCGTTCGAGTACGGGGCGCTACGGGCTGGCGGGCAGGGGAGGGCCTGCGGTGCGGCTGGGGAGTGGCCGCTCCAGCGGCACGAAGGTTCAGGGTTTGCGTCGTTCGGGATTCTGGAGGGTCCGATTCGTCGGGGACCCGGGTCCATCCGGTGGTTGGTCAACCGATTGTGTTCGGAAGCAGATCGAGGGCCTCGAGCTCCCACGCGCCTTCCGTGGAAACACGGAAGGGCGTGGGGAAAACGGGACCCTCGGCACCAGGCCCAGCTACTCCGGGGGCGTCCTTAGGAGGATTCCTCTTCCCTGCGTCCCGGCCGGCGCCGGGATCTCAGAAGGAGAAGTTAAAGATCGGGAAGACGTAGAGAGGGTCGGCCTCCACGTTGAAATTGAGGAGCCCGATCTGGAGCCCGTAGAGCTGGTCGGTGAAGTTGATCAGGCCCAGCTGGACCCCGTTGACGCTACCTGCCTTGTTGAAGAGACCCGTTTGGAGTCCGGCCACTTCGCTGTCGGCGAGGGAGACGGCGCCGTACTGCCAGCCGACCAGGTCATCCCCCTGGAGGTTGATGAAGCCGCCTTTCACCCCGGTGAACTCCCCATCCGTCTGGGTGTAGAGGCCCGTCTGCCAACCCGTCATGTCGCCCTCGACGATGCTGCCGAGGAAATTGAACTGGACCCCTTGGACGTCGCCGGTCCACTGACCGACCCCGAGGAGGCCGAGATCGAGACCGCGGAGGTTGTTGTTCTTCGCGTAAAAGATGTTGAAACGAACCCCCTCAACACTGTCGAACTCGCTGCCGACCTGAGCCGGATAGAAAATCGAGAAATCGGTAGAGCGGGTGAAACCCAACTCCTCCTGCGCCTCGACTTGGGCGGGAAGAAAAGCGGCGGCGGCGACGGTGCCAGCGGCGAGCAACAGGTGTTTCAGTTTCATGGGTGGAAGCTTGGTAGGGAGTGTTCGTGGTTTCGAGATCCGAGCCTTCGTCTTGGAGCGATTAGAAGTCAAGATTACCGCGAAGAACTCCGCGTAGAATCCGAACCGATTCCGCCAGCTCCGCCTCTCCGGCGACCAGCGGAGGGAGGAGCCGGAGGGTTTGCTCGCCCGCGGGCACCGCGAGCAGGCCCGCCTCGCGGAGATGTCCGGCGAGAGCCCGCGGATCCCCGTGGAGCCCGATGCCGACCAGGAAGCCGCGTCCCCGCACCTCGCGAAGCCGGTCCGGATAGGCACGCAGCAGGTCCTCCAGCTCTTCGATCCAGGGCTGGCTGAGCCGGCGGACGTGCGCGATCCGGTCGTCCTCCTCGAGGACATCGAGTACCGCGAGGGCGGCCGCGCAGGCCAGCGGCTGTCCGCCGAAGGTCGTGCCGTGGGAGCCCGGGGCGAAGAGGTCCGCGCACGCCTCGGCCACCCAGATCGCCCCCACCGGGAATCCCCCGCCGAGACCCTTGGCCATCCCGATCGCATCCGGCTCGATCCCCGCCTCCTCGAAGGCGAAGAAGGAGCCCGTCCGCCCGATCCCGCACTGCACCTCGTCGAGCATCAGGAGGATGTCCCGTTCCGTGCAGAGCTCGCGGAGTCCGCGCAGGAAGTCCGCGTCCGCCGGGAAGATCCCGCCCTCGCCCTGGACCGTTTCCAGGAACACCGCGGCCACCGAGTCGTCCATGGCCTCGGCAAAGGCGTTTAAATCGTTGAGCGGAGCGTGCCGGAAGCCCGGGAGCATCGGGCGGAAGCCCTCCTGGATCTTTTCCTGCGGGGTGGCCGCCATGCCCCCGAAGGTACGCCCGTGGAAGCCCCGCTCGGCGGTGACCACCGCAAAGCGCTCCCCCTCGCTCCCGGCTCGCCTCCGCCCGTGCAGGCGGGCGAGCTTGAGGAGGGCCTCATTGGCCTCGGCGCCACTGTTCACGAAAAGGAAGCGTCCCGGCGGGGTGTAGGCGGCCAACCGCTCGGCCAGCTCCCCCTGGCCGGGGACCGCAAAGAGGTTGCTGGCGTGGACGAGGACGGCCGCCTGCCGCCGGACCGCCTCGACCCAGCGGGGATGGCAATGGCCGAGGGCGGACACCGCGATCCCCGAGGTAAAGTCGAGGTACTCCCGGCCCTCGTCGTCCCAGAGCCGGCAACCTTCCCCGCGCACCGCGGCGAGCGGGGGCGGTGCGTAGTTGGAGACCAGGTAACGCTCGTACTGCCGGGCGGTTTTCGCGTTCATGGGAGGGGGATCCGATTCTTGCTCAAGAAACAATCTCCGTGCCGACCCCCTGGTCGGTGTAGATCTCGAGGAGCAGGGAATGCGGTTGTCGGCCGTCCACGAAGTGAACCCGTCGCACGCCCTCCTGCAAGGCGCGGACCGCACTGTCCACCTTGGGAAGCATCCCGGCGGCGATGACCCCCTCCCGCTTCAGTTGCGCCACCTCGCCGACGGCGAGACTGGAGAGCAGGGTGCCCGGGTCCGCGGGGTCGCGGAGCAGGCCCGGGACATCGCAGAGGTAGACCAGACGGCGCGTGCCGAGGGCACCCGCCACCCGGCCGGCGGCCACATCCGCATTCGTGTTGTAGGGTTGGCCGGAGGCGTCGGCCCCGACCGGGGACACGATCGGCATTTCCCCGGCGGCAAGGGCTTCCTCGATCGAGGCGGTCTCGACCGCCTCGATCTCCCCGACGAAGCCAATGTCGAAGGGCTGCCCGTCCGGCCCGGTATCCATCCGGCGGGTCCGGAGGATCCCGCTCCCCGGGAGGGAGCGCGGACGCCCGCCCCGTTCGGCGAGGAGGGCGCAGAGCTCCCCGTTGACCTCCTCGTCGAGCGTCCGGCGGACCACCTCGACCGTTTCCGCATCGGTCACCCGATAGCCCTGTTCAAAGCGCGGCTGGCGGCCGGTTGCGTCCATGGCCCGCGAGATCGCCTTGCCTCCCCCGTGCACGACCACCACGCGGATGCCGGCCGTAGCGAGGAAGATGAGGTCGGTGGCGACCCGGTGGCGCATCCCCGGATCCGGATCGTCCATAAAGCTGCCCCCGTACTTCACGACGAACACGGAACCGGCGAAGCGCTGCAGGTAGGGCAGGGCCTCGAGGAGCACGCGGGCCTTGGTCGTTGGGGGGATGTCTCGCAGGTCCATGGGGCTCTCACTCACTCTTGTTGAAGTCGACATAGCCCGGGGTGAGGTCACTGGCCAGCATGCGGAAGGTGGCCTCGCCCTGCCCGAGGGAGAGGATGATGCGAAAGTCCGGGCGCGCGACCTCCCGCCGCCATGCCTCGGCATTCTCCTCGAGCGGGCATCCCGCCCGGACCACCGGGACCTCCCCGTAGTGGAGATCGAGGTCCTCCAGGCGGATCCCGGTACGGGCGGCCCCGGCGGCCGAGAGCAGCCGGCCCCAATTCGGGTCCTCCCCGTACCAGGAGGACTTCACGAGGAGGGAGTGGGCGATGCTGCGGGCGACCTTCTCGGCGGTCTCCGTGGAGCGGGCGCCGCGCACACAAAGCTCGATCCGGTGCTCCACGCGTTCGCCGTCGCCCACGATCATAGAGGCGAGCCGCTGGCAGCAGCCGGCGAGGGCCTCGGCGAGGGCCGCCGCCGTCCCCTTCCCTTCCCCCACTCCGGCGGCCCCATTGGCGAAGAGGAAGACCGAGTCGTTGGTACTCATGTCCCCGTCCACCGTGATCCGGTTGAAGGAGCCATCGACGGCTGCCCGCAGGTGCTCCTGCAGGGAGGGGGCGGGGACGGCGAGATCGGTGGTGAGAAAGGCCAGCATCGTCGCCATGCCCGGCTCGATCATGCCCGCGCCCTTGGCGGTACCCCCGACCCGGAAGAGGACCTCCCCGGCTTCCCGCACCGTGGCCGTGACGGTCTTCGTACGGGTATCGGAGGTAAGGATGGCCCGGGCGAAGCCCTCGCCGGCTTCCCCGGAAGCCTCCGGGTGGGCCGCGGCCGCGCGGATGCCCTCCCCCACTGCCGCCATGGGGAGCGGACGCCCGATCCGGCCCGTGGAGGCGACGAGGTACTCCTCCGGCGCCCCGCCCACCGCCAAGGCGATCTCCCGCGCCATGGCGGTACAGTCCCGACGCCCCGCCTCGCCCGTGCAGGCGTTGGCATTCCCACTGTTCGCCACGATTCCGCGGACCGGACGACCGGAGCGGAGGATTCCGCGGCCCTGTTCCACCGGTGCGGCCACGATGTCATTGCTGGTGAAAACCGCCGCGAGGGCGGCCGGGCTCTCCGAGAGCAGCACTCCCACATCCGCGCGGTCCGACCCGTCGCCGCGGATTCCGGCGGCGGCCCACCCCGCCCGATAGCCGGCGGGCGCCACCACCCCCTCCCTCGCTTCCGAGAATTCCGTTTCCATGCCCGGGCTCTCCCCGCTAGAGCAGACCCTCCGTCTCCGGGCGCCCGCAGCGCAGGTTCATCAACTGGAGCGCCTGACCGCTGGCACCCTTGACCAGGTTGTCGATCGCCGAGTGCAGGAGCACCCGGCCCGTGCGCGGGTCGTCGTGCACCGCGAGATCGATCCGGTTCGTGCCCACCACCAGGCCCGTCTCCGGAAGCTGGCCTTCCGGGAGGATCCGGACAAAGGGCCGGTCACCGTAGGTCTCTCCCCACGCCGCCCGCGCGGCCGCGGCCCCACCGGCGAGCGGGCCCAGGCTGATCGTGCTGAGGATGCCGCGCTGCATGGGGATGAGGTGGGGAAGGAACTGGAGCGGCAGAGCTTGCCCGGCGACCCGGGCGAGCTGCTCCTCCAGCTCGGAGAGATGGCGGTGCACCGGCTGCCCGTAGGCCCGCACACTCTCGTTGCGCTCACAGAAACTGAATTCTTCACTCGCCTTCCGCCCGGCCCCGCTGACCCCGCTCATTCCCACGGCCACGATCGGGTGCTCCGGCGCGAGCAGGCCGGCCCGGGCGAGGGGGAGGAGGGGGAGGAGGAGGGAGGTCGGGTAGCAGCCCGGGCAGGCAAAGAGCCGGGCCCCGGCCCAGTCGGCCCGGTCGGGGCCGTCGGCGAGCGCGTAGTAGGCCTCCCCGAGGAGGGCGGGGTCGGGATGCTCGCTGCCGTAGAATTCGGCGTAGCGGCGCTCGTCGGAAAGGCGCAAGTCCGCGCTCAAGTCGAAGACCAGGTGCCCCGCCTCGAAAAGCGGCCGGGCAAAAGCGGCCGCGACCCCGTGGGGAAGGGCCAGGAAGACCGCGTCGAGGTCCGTACGGGCGGCGACCGCCTCCGGGTCGGAAGCGGCAAAGCGCAGCTCGCCCGCCCGGTGGGCGAGGCGCGGCATCTTCTCGCGGACCGGCTGCCCCGCCCACTGGCGGGAGGTCACCAGGACGAGTTCCGCACCCGGATGCGCGAGCAAACGCTCCACGAGGATTTCCCCGGAGTACCCGGAGGCCCCAATGACTCCAACCCTGACCATGAGTCGGTTGGTCTAGCGGGGAGAGGCGGTGGGACCAATCCCGAATTGCGCGGGGCGCTCCCCGGCCTTGCGGACGGTCGGTGCCTTCCCTTGGATTAGCCAAAATGGTCGACATCGATCCCCGCGTGAATCTCTACCTTTTCGTTCCCCATCGGGAGTGGCAGGACGCCTGCGGGGCCGTGGCGGTATCCGCCCGGGACTTCCAGCGAGCGGAGGGGATTGCCCGCAAGGCGGCCGCGGAGCGCGGCATCCCCGGGACGAGTTTCTCGATCCTCGAGGAGGAAGTGCGCGGGGAGGCGGCCGTCGGCCACTGGACGGAGATCGAGCGCTACCGGGATGTCGAGGACTCCGAGCGGCTCGTCTTCTTCCAGTTCACGGCCCGCGGGGAAGGCGCTTAGTGGGGGCGGGGGAGAAGCAGAGCGCGGGCTTGCGGGAAAACGGCACGGCCCCTGCACTGGAGCGGATTTGCGGGACAAGTCCCGCTCCCTGCGGCAGGATTCCCCCCGCCCGCGCCCCATGAGTCTTTTTGTTTACCGCAGTCGGTCCTTCTACCGCCTCTACTCCCTCGTCCTCTTCGTCTATGGCGTGTGGTTTCTCGTCGGGCTCTTCGTGGTGGGCGCCCAGCTGCCGACCCCGCTCGGACCGTGGGCCGATTTCATCTTCATGGCGCTGGCGGCGCTCGTCCTCTTCCTCCACCTCGTGTCGCACGCCCCGGCGGGAATCGCCTGCCTCGCCCTGCTCCTCATCGGCGGCCTCGGCGGGGTGGTCGAGTGGATCGGCGCGGCCACCGGCTGGCCCTTCGGCCACTACCGCTACACCGGCGCCTTTGGTCCCCGGCTGGCGGGCTCGCTGCCCCTCTCCATCCCCCTCGCCTGGTGGGTGATCGTCTGGCCCATCCATTCCGTCCTCTACTCCGCCCTCGCCGGCAGGCAGGGGTCGGTGTGGATCCCCTTCTTCACCGCCTTCGGGGCCGTCTGGGTGGACCTGTTACTCGAGCCCGTGGCCACCGGCGTGCGCGGGTACTGGATCTGGGAGCAGGAGGGCTTCTACTACGGGGTCCCCCTCCTCAATTTCGCCGGCTGGTACCTCACCGCCCTCGTCCTCTCCTTCCTCACCCAGCTCTTCCTGCCGCACACACCCTTCAAGCGCGGACAACTCCTCGTGCCCGTTCTCGTCCTCACGACCACCCTCGTGCCCTTCCTGCTCGTCTCCGTGCTCGAGGGCTTCGTCGGGCCGACCGTGATCGGACTGCTCTTTCTCGCCGCCTTCCTCTACCTGGCGCGCGGGACGCGGCGGAGCCGGTTGAGCCAGTAAACGACCCGGCCTTCCCCCTTCCCCGGTCGGGAGGGACGGAACGCTCGCCGCCTCAACCCGCCCGGACCGCGGCGTCCGCCTCGATCGCCTCCCGGAGAGCGCGGAGGCGGGCCTGCAGGTCGGCGGCCACCTGCTCGTAATCCCCGTCCGGGCCGAGCTCACTCCGCCCGAAGACGTAGAACTTGATCTTCGGCTCGGTGCCGCTGCCCCGGACCGCGAAGCGGAAATCCTCGGCGAGGCGCAGGAAGAAGAAGTTCTCCGCGGGAATCGTCTCCCCGTCCGCGTCGACGACCGTGTCGCGCCCGAAATCGGTAACCTCCTCGACGGCGTAGCCTCCGATCTCGGTGGGGGGATCCTCCCGGTAGGAGCGGAGGATGTTCGCGATCTTCTCGGCCCCAGAGGCTCCCTCGTAGTAGACGTTGCCGAGGTCCTCGCGGTAGTAGCCGTAGGTGCGGTAGATTTCCTCGAGGAAATCGAGGACCGAGCGGCCCTCCTCGCGGAGGCGGGCGGCCATCTCGCAGAAGAGGAGGATGGCCGCGTTGGCATCCTTGTCCCGGACCAGGTCGGTCGCCAAATACCCGTAGCTCTCCTCGCCCCCGAAGACATAGAAGGTGCTGTGCTCGAGCAGCAGCCGGGCCCGGGCGGCGAGGGTGGAGGCGGCGTAGTCGAGCACCATGCCCGTGGACGCGCGCAGATTCGCCTGCAGCTCCTCCTCGTAGCGACGAAGCTTGGCCCCGATCCACTTGAACCCCGTGAGGGTGTTGATCGCCTTGAGCCCATGGCGCTCGGCGATCGACTCCTGCAGCGGGGTCGTCACGAAGGTCTTGACGAGGGCGGCCCGCGGACTCCCCCCGGCCGGCAGGAGCCCCTGTTTCTTGTACTCGCGAATCCGGAACTCGGCGAGGAGCGAGCCGATCATGTTGCCGGTGAGGAGGACCATCTCCCCGCGGGCGTTGCGCACGGCCGCCCCCATCCGGTCCCCGTCCGGATCGGTGGCGAGCACCACCTCCGCCCCTTCCCGGTCGGCCTGAGCAAGGGCAAGGGTGAGGGCCTCCGCGTTCTCCGGGTTGGGGGAGTCGACCGTGGAGAAGAGGGGGTCCTGCGCGAGTTGCTCCTCCACCGTGGACAGGGAGAGGCCCGCCGCCTCCAGAAGGGGGAGCGCGGCGACCGCACCGGTGCCGTGGATCGGGCTGTAGACCACCCGCGGCGCGGAGCGGCGGAAAAGGCCCGGATCGGCCATCCCTCCGAGCAGAGTGGAGCGGTAGGCCTCGTCGACGGAGCTTCCCAGCCAGCGCACCCGGGAGAGGTCCGTAGTGAGGAGCGGGCCGATCTCCGCGAGGGTCGCCGCATTCGCCTGCTCCATGATGCCCTCGGCGTGGGGAGAGACCGTCTGCGCCCCATCCTCGAAGTAGGCCTTAAAGCCGTTGTAGGCGGGCGGATTGTGGCTGGCGGTAATGACCACTCCGGCGTGCGCCCCGAGAAAGCGGACGCTGAAGCTGAGCTGGGGGGTCGAGCGCGGCCCGTCGTAGAGGTAGGCCTGGCCGCCCTGGGCGGACCAGACCGAGGCCGCCAGTTCCGCAAAGCGGCGCGAGAAGAAGCGGACATCGTGCACCAGGACGAGGGAGGGCACCTCGTGCCCGCGCCCGGCCTCCTCGAGGAAGTGGCGGGTATGGCGGTAGAGCCCGAGGGTGGCCCGGGCCACGTTGAAATCGTTCAGGCAATGGGCTCCCACGGCGGCATGCCGGGGATCCGCCTGGCCGTCCGGACCCACCTCGGAGGAGGCGGAGACCCGGCCAATGGTGCGGCCGCGCATGCCGCCCGTCCCGAAGGCGAGGTCCTGGTAGAAGCGGTCGTTCAGCTCCTCCCACTGGCCGGTGGCCACGAGTTCCTCGAGGGCTTCCCGGGCCCACGCGGGCAGGGCCTCGCTCCGGTACCAGGTGAGGAAGCGGGGACCGACTTCCGGGAGGAGACGGCCGTCCTCGAGGGCAGATTGCAGAGTGGATTCGGTGGAATTGGATTCGCTCATGATGGGGGATCGCAACGAGGCGGAGCATGGTCCGGCTCGATCGCCCGTGCAATCCGGGAGTGGTCCCTGGCCCGGGAGGGCCGCCCGCTCCCGGTTTTTGGCTCGATCCCCACCCGTCCGGGCGGCAGGGTTCCCCCATGCGTACTGAATCGGATTCCATGGGGGAAATGCAGGTCCCCGACGATGCCCTCTACGGTGCTTCCACGCAGCGGGCGGTCCTCAATTTCCCGGTGAGTGGCTACCCCATGCCGACCGCCTTCGTCCACGGACTGGCCCGGGTGAAATCCGCCTGTGCCACCGCCAACGAGGACCTCGGCCTCCTCCCCACGGACAAGGCCGGGCTGATCCGCGACGCCCTCCAGGCAATCCTCCGGGGCGAGCACGACGACCAGTTCCCCGTGGACGTATTCCAGACCGGGTCCGGGACCTCCACGAACATGAACCTCAACGAGGTGGTCGCGAACCTCGCCAGCCTCGCCCGGGGCGAGGCGATCGGCTCGCGCAAGCCCATCCACCCGAACGACGACGTCAACCTCGGCCAGTCGTCCAACGACGTCATCCCGACCGCCCTCCACGTGAGCGTGGCGCTGGCCCTCCGGGACACCCTGATCCCCGCGCTCACCCACCTCGCCGCCGAGCTGCGGGAGAAGAGCGAGCGCTTCGCGGATCTCGTGAAAATCGGGCGGACGCACCTCATGGACGCGACCCCGCTCACCCTTGGCCAGGAGTTCTCCGGCTACGCCGCCCAGGTCCGCAAGGGGGCGGAGCGCGCGGAGCGGGCCATCACCTGCCTGGCCGAGCTGGCCATCGGGGGGACCGCGGTGGGCACCGGGATCAACACGCACCCCGAGTTCGGGGCACGGGTGGCCGCCCTCCTCAGCGAGGAGACCGGGCTCTCCTTCCGCGAGGCGGACAACCACTTCGAGGCGCAGGGCGGCCGCGACGACGCCGTGGAGGTGGCGGGGATCCTCGCCTCGATCAGCGCCGGGCTCACCAAAGTGGCCAACGACATCCGGCTGCTCGGGTCCGGGCCCCGCTCGGGCCTCGGGGAAATCGCCCTGCCGGCGACCCAGCCCGGTTCCTCGATCATGCCCGGCAAGGTCAATCCGGTGATGAGCGAGATGCTCGTGCAGGCCTGCCTCTTCGCCCAGGGGCAGTGCCAAGCGGTGGTCAGCGCCGGGCGGGACGGCCACTTCGAGCTGAACGTGACCCTTCCCCTCCTCGCCCACAGCCTGCTCGAGAGCATCCGGATCCTCGCCCACGCGGCCCGCACCTTTGCCGACCGTTGTGTCGCCGGGATCGAGGCCAACGAGGAAACCTGCGGCGAACTCGTGCGCCGCTCGCTCATGCTGGTGACCGCGCTGAACCCTCACATCGGCTACGACAACGCCGCCCGGGTGGCGAAAAAGGCCTTCGCCGAGAACAAGACCCTGCGGGAGATCGTCCTCGAGGAGGGCCTCCTCGACGAAGCCACCCTCGACCAGGCCCTCGACCCCAGCGGCATGGTCCGCCCCCTCGCCTGAGCCTTTCCGCCCCCGCGCCACGCTTGCCCCACCCTTCCGTGACCGCAGCCCGCCGCAGCCTCCAGCAGCGCCGGAAGGCGGTGGAGCGCTTCCTCGTCGACGTCGTTTACGACCGGAGGCGGGACCGCCTCGCCCGGTCGACCGGAGTCGTGCTCGGCGGATTGTCGCGGCTCTTCGCGACCATCGTGCGGGCACGCGAGTACGCCTACCGGATCCGGCTGCTCCGCAACCGTCCCCTCGGCTGCCTCGTCGTGGTCGTGGGCAACCTCACGGTGGGGGGCACCGGCAAGACCCCCGTCGTCGAGAAATTCGCCCGCAGCCTGCGCGACCAGGGCCGAAACGTGGCCATCCTCTCCCGCGGCTACAAGAGCCGCCGCGATCCCCTCGCCGTGCGCGGCTGGCGGGCCCTGACCCACCGCACGGCCCCACCCCCGAAAGTCGTGAGCGATGGCCGGCAGGTGTTCCTCGGACCGGAAGAGGCCGGGGACGAGCCCTACATGCTGGCGCGCAACCTTCCCGGGGTGCACGTGCTGGTGGACAAGGACCGCGTGAAGGCCGGCGAGTATGCCATCCGCCACTTTGGCGTGGACACCCTCCTCCTCGACGACGGGCTCCAGTACATGGCCCTGAAGGGCAGCCTGAACCTCATCCTCGTGGACCGGACCAATCCCTTCGGGAACCGCCGCGTCCTCCCGCGGGGAGTCCTCCGGGAACCCGTGGACCACCTGCGGAGGGCTTCCTACGTCTTCCTGACCAAGTCGGACGGGTCCCCCTCGGACGACCTGCGCCGGGAAATCCACCGCCACCATCCCGGCGTGGAAATCGTGGAGTGCGCCCACCAGCCGACCCATTTGCAGAGCCTCGACGGACGGGAAACCCACCCCCTGGCCCTTCTCGCGGGGGCGCGGGTCGCCGCGTTCAGCGGGATTGCCGTGCCGGAAAGCTTCGAAAATTTCCTGCGGGACCACGGGGCCTCGTTGCCGCTCACCCGCCGTTTCCTCGACCACCACTGGTTCACCGCCGCCGAGTTGGAAACCCTCGACCGCCAGGCGCGGGACGCCGGGGCCGATTTCCTCGTGACCACCGAGAAGGACGCGGTGCGCCTGTCCGCGGACGCCGGCTTTCAGCTCCCGGTGTACTACCTCCGGCTGGAAATCGACATCCTGTCCGGGGCGCAGGACTTCGAGGAGGCCGTCGAGAGGGTCTGCTTCCCCGGCGGCGTACGCCCCGCCGCGGTGACCGAGGAGATGCCGGCCGTGGCCCGCCGCTCGGAGGGACTCCCCTCGGAAAGTTAAGAGGGCCCGGAGGCTAAGAGTACCCGGCCTGGAGCCCGCGATTCACGACGCGCCGCCGAGGCGGCTCCGCGACGGCAACCTTGTTCCCCGCCTACGGTAACGGATAGTCGGCGAGGATCTCCTCCCCGGTCCACGGGGCGGACCGGGGTGCGCTAGCCCGCAGATCCGCGACCCGGTCCTCCGGGACGACTTCGGAACCGTTCCACTCGACGCGGATGTAGCTGAGGACCGCGGCGATGTCCCGGTCCGAGAGGATTCCACCGAAGGCCGGCATATTCCCGTTGTAGGCCTGCCCATTGACCTCGATCGGCCCATTCATGCCCGCGAGCAGGATGTGGATGGAGCGGTCGGGGTTGCCCTGCACCCAGTCGACCTCGACCAGCGGGGGGAACGCCCCGGGGAGGCCCTGCCCGTCCGACTGGTGGCAGGCCACGCAGTTGTTCCGGAAAATCCGCTCCCCGTGCGCGATGGGGTCGAAGGCGGGCTCCTCCGCCTGCACGGTGACCTGGCCGCCCTCGTAGTTCGGGTCGAAGACCTCCGCGCTAAAGCCGGCGTACTTCGTGCCGAAGTAGAAGGCCGCCCAGGCGACCACCAGCCCGCTCAGGGTCACCAGCCACAGCGGCATGGGCCGCATGAGCTCGTTCGGCTCCTTCTTTTCGCGGAGAAGCTGGTCGTGCAGCCGGCTCATCTCCCGGTCGCCGAGCCCTTCCCGCTCGGCGCCGAGGCCTTGGGCCCGCCGCTCCTCTCCGGAGGGGCGCTGGGATTCATCGCTCATTGACTGAATTTCGCTTCCGGCAGCTCGTAGTCAATCCGCAGGCTGAGAAGATAGGCCACGAGGGCCTTCGCCTCGTCCGTCGGCACGACTTCGTAGCCCGGCGGTGGGGCGTACGGGAAGTCGGCGGGGATGGACACCGCGTCCGGCGAGGGCCCCTCCGGATCGATCTCCTGCATCCGGTAAAGGTAGCGGAAGGGCGGCATTACCGAGCCCGGTGAAGTGATCTGCGGGTTGTAGAGGTGCTGGTGGTGCCAGTCCGCGCTGAGGGCCCTCCCCCCAACGTTGGCGAGGTCCGGACCCGTCCGCATGGTGCCGAGGAGGACGCGGTCCTCGAGGATGTAGTCGCGGGGCACCGTCTGGCGCGGACCCCAACCCCGCTCGAAATCGGCGCCGTAGCCCTTCGGCCGCACCTGCTGGGAATGGCAGTACATGCAGCCCTGGTTCTGGTAGACCTCCTTGCCCTGCAGCGCGATTCCCGCCGAGGCTGCCGGAAACAGCTCGCCCCCCTCCTCTGGCTCACCCTCGGCATTGAGGGTGGAGGTGGTCGGCACGAGTTTCCCGTACTGGATTTCCGAGGAAAGGATCAGGCCGCTCCAGGAGAAGGCCAGGGTGAAGAAGATCCCGAGGAAGAGGAGGGGCAGGTTCTTCATGGCGGCTCAGGCGGGGACCCGCTCCCGGCCCAGCGAGGTCTTCGGCACGGTGGAGCGCGGGCCGGCGATCATCCAGATGAGGTTCGCGAAGAAGGCGAGGTGGCCGACGGTGAGAAGAATCCCCGCGAAGGAGCGGGAGAGGAGCCAGGGAATCATCGCCTGGACGATGTCGAGGAAGGGGATGTCGGGGTTGTTCATCATGAGCCCCTGCATCCAGCCCCCGATGGAGAGCCCCACCACATAGATGCCGATCCCGAGGGCGCAGGCCCAGAAGTGGATGCGGATGAGCGTCGCCGAAGGCCACTCCCGGTTGAGGAGACGGGGAAGCATGAAGTAAATCGCCCCGAACATCACCATGGTGAAGAAGGCGTAGACCCCATGGTGGGCGTGGGCCACGGTGAAGTGGGTGAAGTGGGTGACCTCGTTCACATCCGGGACCGCCATCGCGGACCCGATGAGGCTCGTCAGGGTATAGGACATCGCCCCGAAGACGACGAAGCGGAGGGTTGGGCTGTTCCAAACGGCCCGGAACGAACCCCGGGCGGTGAGGTGGTGGTTCACGGCCACGACGATGACGGGAATGACCATGCCGATGCTGCCGACCGTGCCCGCCGCCTGGAGCCAGAGCGGGATGGGACCCCCGATGAGGTGGTGGACGCCCGCCCAGTTGTAAAAGAGGGCGAGGGACCAGAACCCGAGGATGGAGAGGTAGTAGCTGTGGATGGGTTTCCCGAGGATCTTCGGGATGAGGTAGTAGGCGGCGGCGAGGCCGACCGGCGTGTACCAAAGCCCGAGCACGTTGTGGGCGAACCACCAGTTGGTGATCGCCTGGACCGTCCCGCGGGCCGGGGTGAAGAAGATCATCATCTGGGCCACCGTGTACAACCAGGGGAACCAGAAGAGGGCGGCGAGAATGTACCACTGGGAGACGTAGACATGGTCCCCCTTGCGGAAGTGGAAGGCGAGGATCCCCCAGACCCCGACGAGGGCGTAGGATAGGGCGAGGAGCGGAGTCACGTAGGTTGGCATCTCCAACCATTCCACCGAGGTCAGGTCGCCGAAGAGGATGCCCCAGATGCCGATGGTCACCCCAAGGTTCCACATGACCCCCGCGGTGATCAGGATGTAGTGGTAGCGGACGGGGGCCCGGCAGAGCCGGGACATGATCCAGAGCGCCACCGCGAAGAGGGCGTTGTTACCCCACCCGTAGGTCATCGCGTTGAGGTGGGCGGAGCGGGCCCGGCCGAAGGTGAGGGCCTCGATGTTCCCGAGGAATTCGGGATTGTGGAGCTTGAAGGAGGCGACGATCGCGAGGGCCGTGCCGATGAGCAGCCATACTCCCCCGGACACCACGAAGAAGATCCCGGGCACCCGCATCGATTCGTCGATGGTACTGAGGGCGACCCGGTCGCTCCACTCCTCGGGGGGCGCCTCGGTCTTTGCCGGAGCCGGAGAGGCTTGGGTGGTGGGCAAGGTACTCATGAGCGGGTCTCCTCTTCCGGGGGCCAGGGGGGACGGGGCTTCTCCTTGTCCGGGAAGGCATCGAGGGGCCGGCCCTCGGGCTCCTCCTCGGTGAAGATCGACTTGGCACCTTCCTCGAAGCGTTCGAGCTGGCCGTGTCGGGAGGCCCAGTAAAGTGCGTACACGGCGGACACGAAGATCAGGCAGGCAACGATGATGACGACGGTGACGAGGGCGCTGGCGGTATACATGCGGAGCTTCCTAGTTGGTAGTTCCCGGCACGGAATCCTCCCGCCGGTACTTTTCAACCGTCAGCTCCATTGCTTCTTCCACGGGAATTCGGTAAACGCCCTCCTCTGGGTCGACCACTCCGTAGGTAGTCGTCAGCTCGGTGGAGTCGTTCTTGATCTCATTGTAGGTCTCCATCCTCTGCTGCCCCTGGACCTCGGCGATCGGCTCGGGCCGGTAGGGCAGGTAGGCGAGCCAGAGGATCAGGAGGAACAACAGGATGAACCCGATACCAGCAAGGATCGAGAGCCACATGTTGCGCGGGGGGCGGTTCTCCGCCCCGGGGGAAACGGACTCACTCATGGTGCTCGAGGGCTTCGCGGATCCGGGGATCCCGCCGGGGAATGGCTCCCTTCTCCCGCAGGCTCGTCAGGTAAGCCCAGAGGACGAGGGCGCCGATGCCCACGAAGACGGCGACGTCCCAGAAGTTGATCGTGAACTGCCGGACCTTGTAGTTCAGCACGTTGTCGGCCGGAGCCGACTTCGACGGCAGGATATTGAAGTAGAGGTCGACGACGTGGAAGGTGAGGATCCAGGCCGCCACGAAGAGGATCAGGGGGATACGGACCTTCGTCTTGTAGAAGAGCAGGAAGAGGAACGGCAGGAGGAAATTGCAGAAGATGAGGGTCAGCCCGACCCACCACCACGAATTCGTGGTGCCGTCCGCGTTCATGTGGCGGATGTTGTACCAGAAGGTTTCCTCGGGGATGTTCGCCTGGTAGATGAGGAAGTACTGGGAGAAGCTGATGTAGGCCCAGAAGACGGTGAAGGCGAGGGCGATGCAGCCGAGCTGGTAGTTGTGGGAGGGCCGGTGCAAGCCTTGGAGGACCCCCCGGTCGGCCTGGAAGAAGAGGAGGATGAGGAGGAAGGCGAGAGCGGCCCGCATGGAGGCGGCGAAGAACCACACCCCGTACATCGTCGAGAACCAGTGGAACTCGATGCTCATGAACCAGTCGATCGCGGCGAAGGTGAGGGCGAGCCCGCAGGCAAACACCCCGGCCCCGGAGAGCACTTTCTGCCGCTGGACCCGCGAGCGGTCGCCATCCTCGTCCAGCCCGAAGGAGTTCCGCCGGAGGGCGTTCGCGAAGAAGAGGAAGACCCCGAAGTAGAGGAGGGAACGGAGGGTGAAGGCGGTCTTGTTGAGGTAGGGCTCCTTGGCCTGGTAGAGGGCGTCGGTCGCCACGGTGTAGCCGTTCGGGAGAATGTGCTCGGGGTTGAGCCACTTCCAGAGGATGCCCGGGTCGCGGTAGAACCAGGCGATCAGGAGAAGGGGGAGGAAGAGGATCGCGATCCACTTGAACCCGGCGAGGAGGTGCTCCAGCTGGCGGCGGACGAGGACCGACCAGCCCGCGTCGAACAAGTTGAAGATCATCACGAAGAAGAGCGAACCGAGGAGGATGCTCGTCCAGAAGGAAAACCCGAGGAGCCAGCTGATCACCGGGCGGGCGTCGCCCGCGGAGAGACCCGTGCCGAGACCGACCAGCCCGATCCCGATGCCGGCTACGGCGAGGGCGAGGAGCAACCCGGGGAGGGGCCGCCGGCTCCCGGCCCCGGCGAGTCCGGCGGCGGGGGAGCTGCGGGTGCTGGTGCCGGTGGTGCTCATAATCCGAGGGCCTCCCTCGCGCTGGCGGGCAACTCGTCCGCGCGGGTCCCGGCCGCTTGCTGGAGGGCCCGCACGTAGAGGATGATGGCCCAGCGCTCCCGGGGCGTGATCTTGTCGCCGTATCCGTACATCGAGTTGTAACCGTGGGTGATGGTCTGGAAGAGGTTGCCGTTCGGGCGTTCCCGGTACACGTCGGTCACCATGTTCGTGGCGATGATCCCGTACTGGGAGGTCACGCCCCTTCCGTTGCCGGCCTCCCCGTGGCAGACGGTGCAGAAGATCTGGTACTTCTCCCGGCCGAGCTGCATGAGCTCGTTGGTGACGGGAAGCGGGAAACCCTCGGTAAGTTCGCCGTCGGGGCCCTGCCCCTGGAAGAAATCGGTGTTCGTGTAGCGCTGGGTGCCGTAGTCCTCGCTGAAGACTTCCTTCCGCTCCCAGCCCTGGCCCCGCAGGGCCGTCCGCCGCGGGCGCGGGCGATCGTCCATGCGGTTCGGGAAGAAGTCATTGGCCGCTTGGGGGTCATAGCGGGGCTGGTTGTCCATGTCCGGGAAGACCCAGAGCGGCGGCTTGTCGCTCTTCTGGCCGCGGAAGCCGAGTACGATGACCACCGCGACGATCGCGAAGAAGTAGATGGCAAAGAAGGTCTTCATGCCGCTTGCGCTCCCGGGGCCACCACGGTGATTTCCTCCCCGCCCGCCTCCTCGAGGAGGGCCCGCACGCGATCCGGGTCAAAGGCGGGGTCGCTCGATTCGATCACGATCATGAAACGGTCGTCCGAGGTCTGCAGGAAGGGCTGGTAGTCGAAGAGGGGGTGGTTGTGCCGGGGGAGCCGGTTCGTGATGAACATCCCCCCGAGCGTCCCGAAGGCAGCCAGGAGGATGGTGAGCTCATAGAAGATCGGGAAGGGAAAGACCGGGCTGAAGTAGGGCTTCCCCCCGACGACGAGGGGATAGTCCATGTTCATGTACCAGACGATGGTCAGGCCGGTGAGGAAGCCGAGCATCCCGCCGATGAAGGTGAAGAAGGGCACCCGGGAACGCTTCAGCCCCATCGCGTGGTGCAAGCCGTGCACCGGGAACGGGCAGTAGGAATCCCACCGCCGGTAGCCGGCGTCGCGCACCTTCTCGCAGGCGTGGTAGATGTCGGGGGCGGTCCAGAAGGTGGCCGCGATCCCGAAGACGCCGTCCTGGGGTCGTGCTGCACTCATCCGCGGGCCTCCTGTCCCCGCTGGTTCTGCGGGTGGTCATGGTTGTGGGGGTCGGCCTGCGGCAGGCTGAGCGCCTTCACCTCGGAGAAGGCAATCAGCGGGAGGAAGCGCAGGAAGAGGAGGAAGAGGACGGAGAAGACCCCGAAGGTCCCGAAGAAGGTGAAGATGTCCACGATCGTGGGGGAGTAGTAGCCCCAGCTGCTGGGGAGGAAATCGTTGGCGAGGGAGGTCACCGTGATGACGAAGCGCTCGAACCACATGCCCACGTTCACGAAGATGGAGATGATCCAGACGAGGGCGGTGTTTTCCCGGATCTTCCGGAACCAGAAGAGCTGGGGCGAGATCACGTTGCAGGAGATCATGATCCAGTAGGCCCAGGCGTACTGCCCGAAGGCCCGGTTAATGAAGGCAAATCCCTCGTACGGGTTGGCCCCGTACCAGGCGATGAAGAACTCCATCGCGTAGGCGTAGCCGACCATGCTCCCGGTCGCCAGGGTGATCTTGCACATCGCGTCGATGTGGTACTGGTTCACCAGGTCGTGCAGCCCGAAGACGGCGCGCAGGGGAAGGATGAGGGTGAGCACCATCCCGAACCCGGAGAAGATGGCGCCGGCCACGAAGTAGGGGGGGAAGATCGTGGTGTGCCAGCCGGGAAGGATGGAGGCGGCAAAGTCGAAGGAGACGATGGTGTGGACGGAGAGCACCAACGGGGTGGAGAGGCCGGCGAGGAGCAGGTAGGCCATCTCGTAGTTGTGCCAGTGCCGGGAGGAGTTCCTCCACCCCATGGCGAGCGTCCCGTAGAAGAACCTCCGCCAGGTGGACTGGGCCCGGTCGCGGAGGGTTCCCAGGTCGGGAATCATCCCCATGTACCAGAAGAGCACGGAGACCGTCCCGTAGGTGGAGACCGCAAAGACGTCCCACTCGAGGGGACTGCGGAAGTTGGGCCAGATCCAGTTGGCGTTGGGCAGGGGGAAGAGCCACCAGGCGAACCACACCCGGCCGACGTGGAAGAGGGGGAAGATCCCGGCGCAGACCACCGCGAAGATGGTCATGGCTTCCGCCGTGCGGTTGATGGAGGTGCGCCAGCGCTGCTGGAGGAGGCAGAGAACGGCGGAGATGAGCGTGCCGGCGTGCCCGATCCCGATCCAGAAGACGAAGTTGACGATCGCCCAGCCCCAGTTGACGGGATTGGCGAGGCCCCAGACGCCCACCCCGGTGGCCACGAGGTAGACCAGGCCCATCAGGGTGAAGCTGGCGATCCCGCAGGCGATGGCGAAGGACCACCACCACCAGGTCGGAGTCTTTTGCTCGCAGATACCGCAAACCTTCTCGGTGACCCAGTGGTAGGAGCGGTCGCCGAGGACGAGGGGCTTGCGGGGGAGGTCGACGGGCTTGACCGTGCCGGCGACTTCGCCGGGACCGAGGGGCCCGGCGGTGTCGGTGAGGGTCGGGGGAGGGGGAGGCGGAGGCATCGAACGGTCGGCGAGGCGGGGGGTTAGTAGTCGTTCCCGTGGCTGGCGGCGGCGGGCTGCTTCCCGCCGTGGTCGTCGCCGGCGTGGCCCTTGCCATGGCCGCCCCCGTGGCCATAGCGCTGCTCGTAGTCACGGCGGCCGAAGGGCTGGCTGTAGCGGTACTTGCTCGGCATGGCGGGGTTGGGATTGCGGAGCTTGGCCTGGTAGGTGGTCCGGGGCCGCGTGTTCAGGTAGCCGAGGACGGCGTAGTCCCGGGGGGACTCCTTCGCCCGGGAGACCCGCGTCGTCGGGTCGGCCACATCGCCGAAGACGATGGCCTCGGCCGGGCAGACCTGCTGGCAGGCCGTCTTGATGGTGCCGTCCGGCACGAGCACGTCGGAGGAGGCTCCCGCCTTCGCGAGCTGGTTGATCTTGCCCGCCTGGATGCGTTGGACGCAGAAGGTGCACTTCTCCATGACCCCGCGCATCCGCACGGTCACGTCGGGATTCTTCTGCATCTTGAGCGGCTTGGGGGGGCCGGAGGGACCGAGGGGGCCCTCGTAGAAGTGGTCGATCTCCCGCTTGTTCCAGTCGAAGAAATTGAAGCGGCGCACCTTGTACGGGCAGTTGTTCGCGCAGTAGCGCGTGCCCACGCAGCGGTTGTAGGCCATCACGTTGAGCCCTTGGCTGTCGTGGACGGTGGCATTCACCGGGCAGACTGTCTCGCAGGGGGCCAACTCGCAGTGGACACAGGCCATTCCCTGGAAGGCCACCTGGACGTCGTCGGGCAGGCCGTCCTCATCCTCGCTCTGGGTGGCAAAGTAGCGGTCCAGCCGGATCCAGTGCATCTCCCGCCCGCGGAGGACCTGGTCCTTCCCGACAATCGGGATGTTGTTCTCGCTCTGGCAGGCGATCACGCAGGCATTGCACCCGGTGCACACGTTGAGGTCGATGGACATGCCCCACTGCTGCGGCGCGGTGAACTCGGGGGTCTTGTACATCGACCCTCCCTGCGGGATCTCGGTGACCTTTTCGGCAAGGGGATCGTTCTTGTTCCGGCCGTAGATGGGCGGGGAGTGGGACTCCACGCTCATCTTGGAGACAAAATCCGGCTTCTTCGCGAATTCGTCGACGGAGCCCTCCCGGAGAAGGGCCCGGCCCTCCATGGACCAGTGCTCCTGGGTGTTGGCCAGCTCGTAAACCTCCCCGGTCAACTGCAGGCGGCCCCCGGAAGCGTTCCAGCGGTTGTCGGCGGGGATGGCCGGGTAGGCATCGAAGCCGGACCCCTGCCCGACCGGGCCGACGGCCGTTCGCCCGAACCCGATGGGCACCACCACAGTATAGGTGTCCAGCCCGGGCAGGACGTGCACGGGGCCGCGAAGGGTCGCCCCGTTCACGGTGAGCTCGGCCATGAGCGCCTGCTCCTTGCCCCGCTTGAAACGGGCGGTGTTCTGGACGAGCTGGCCGGTCTCGTTCATGAGATTGGAAGCCGGAAAGATCTGGCCCTCCCCGGCTTCCTCGAGCTGCTTGCCGAGCTGGGGGCTGATGAGGATGGCGTTGTCCCAGGTCAGCTTGGACATCGGGTCCGGGCACTCGAGCATCCAGCCGTTGTTCGCGAAACGTCCGTCGAGGGTCTGGTTGCTCGGCCGGAACTGCACGCAGAGGTCGCTCGCGCTGGCTGCGGACGGAGCCGGGGGAGCCTCCCGGAGGACGCGGACGACTTCCCCGGTCGGGGTGGCATCGCGAAGGACGGGGTAGCCGCTCTCCGGGAGGACGCCGGTGGCGAGGAAGGTCTGGAAGGCACCGGGACTGGAACCTCCGCCCCGCTGCTGGAAGGTTTCCCGCACGATCTCGTAGGGGTCGACGGTGGCGCGGCCGCCCAGCCGGGCGAGGACCTCCAGCTCGGGAAACGAGTCCATGAGGGGCTCGATCATTGGCTGGACGGGCAGGAGGGTGCCCTCCCGCGTCTCCCCGTCGCTCCACTCCTCGAGGTAGTGGGGAGTGAGGAGGAAGGTGTTCGCCGCCACGGAGGTCTCGTCGTCCCAGTAGCCAAGGCGTACCACTTCGCCGGCCATCTGCTGGAGAAGGGGCCAGTCGAGGTTGGCGGGGGCGTTGTAGACGGGGTTCCCGCCGAGAATGACGAGGGTGTTCACCGACCCCTGCTGGAGGGCGTTGGCGAGCTGGGAAATCGTGGTGGCTTCCTCCTCCTCGCGCTCGAGGAGGGAGAGGGTGCTGCCGGGCGCGCCGAGCATCTCGTTGATGGCGAGGCCGAGGAACTGGCAGCGCTCGGGCAGGCCCGTGCCCACGGCGACGAGGGCTTCCCCGCGGTGGGCGCGCAGATCGTCGGCGACCGCCTCCACCCAGTCGGCGGGAACGGCCGGATCCTCGGGCATCCCGCGCACGGCGGCGACGAGGCCGGGGGGAAGGGTCTCACCCCCGGCGAGGAGGGCCCGGGCGAGGGCCGCGAGGAAGCCCTCGTAGTGCCGGGCGGCCAGCTTCAACCGGTGGTCGGCCATTGCCCCGGTGAGGGTGAGGTCCCCCTCCACGGCGTAGAGCCGGTTCATCCTCTTGGCCTCCTTCGGGTCGTCGACCCGGCGGGACGCGCTGAAAGCGCGGGTGTGGCGGGTGGAGCCGGGCTCGCGCCCGAGGAAGTCGCAGTCGACCGCGAGGATCCGGCGCGCCCTGTCGAAGTGCGGTTGCACCCGGGAAGGGCGGCCGTAGTAGCGGGTCGCCGCACGGTCCCCGGCCTGGTAGTCGATCGGTTGGTATTCCGCCCAGGTCAGGGCCGGGCAGGCCTTCCGCAGCTCGGCCACCATGCGGCGGCGGCTGGGGGAGGTGCTCGGCTCGGCGAGGAAGGCCACTCCCTCGCCCCCGCTCTCCCGGATCTTCTCCCCGAGGGCGGTGATCCGGTCGAGGGCCTCCGCACGGGAGAG
This sequence comes from uncultured Opitutia bacterium, assembly GCA_913056175.1. Lineage (GTDB taxonomy): Bacteria > Verrucomicrobiota > Verrucomicrobiia > Opitutales > Puniceicoccaceae > CAJXLM01. The sequence continues at coordinate 23,818 of CAJXLM010000029.1, forward strand.
CGTGGAGCCACCACTGCGGTTCCGCTTCGCCCGGGAGGGGTCGTAGAGGTCGAGGACGCTGGCCTGGGTAAAGATGTCCGTCCCGCCGGCCGTGCCGGGCACGCTGGGGTTTCCCTCGAGCTTGGTGGGCCGGGCTCCATGGGTCTCGGCGACCACCGGCATGTTCTCCCACGGGGTCGGCCGGGAGGTGGAGTAGAACTGGGGCTGCCCGGGCACGACATCCTCGGGGGTGTCGACGTACGGGAGGATTTCGTGCTTCGGTCGACGGCAGCCGGCGAGGCCGACCCCGGCCAGGCCGAAGGAGGCGGCCATGATCTTCATGAAGTGCCGCCGGTCGAACCCGCCACTGAGCTCGGAGGCACCCTGCGGGAACTCGCGCTCGGCCCACTCGCGGAAACCGTCCGTCTGCGCGAGCTCGTCGAGGCTTTTCCAGTAGGCGGCGCCGGTCTTTTCTTCGAGGCTTTGGAATTCCTGGTCCATCGACGGTCTCAGCGGTGGCATCCCGAGCAGGATTCGGGGGGGTTGACCCTCCAGTGTTCCACGAGCTCCTCGCCCATCTCGATCTGGGCCTGCTCGGATTCCGGCTGCCAGGTCAGGTCGTACACCTTGTCGTTCGGCCGGAGGTACTTCTCCGGCTCGCGGTGGCACTCGAGGCAGAAGGCCATGGAGAGGGACTTCGCGTGGTAGACTTCCTCCATCTCGTTCACCTGCCCGTGGCACTCCACGCAGCTCACCCCCCGGTTCACGTGGGCGGCGTGGTTGAAGTAAACGTAGTCCGGGGTCTTGTGGACGCGCACCCACGGGATGGGTTCGTTGTTCGCCCAGCTGTCCCGCACGGGTTGGAGGGAGGCTGCGTCCGTCTTCACCATGCTGTGGCAAGCCATGCAGGTCTGGGTGGCCGGCACATTGGAGTGCTGGGAGCGGTCTACGTTCGTGTGGCAGTAGCGGCAGTCCATCCCGAGCTGGGTGACGTGCAGGTCGTGGCTGAAGGAGACCGGCTGGGTCGGCTCGTAGCCGACGCGCGCGTACTTCGGCGTGAGATAATAGGTGCCCCCCGCGATGACGGCACCCACGACGAGGAGCAGGCAGCCAATGACCCGGAGGGGGGCGCGGTTCGCCCAGCGGGGGAAGATGTTCGCCATGGAGGTCTAGAGGAAGTGGGAATCGTTGCGGGGCACCCGACGCGCGGCCGCCCGGGTGTAGTCGCGCTCCTCGGTCCGCTGCTCCCGGCTCTCACCCGCCCCGAGCGGCGTCTTCGAAACTACGAAAAGACCGGCCAATCCGGCAGCCATGCGACGAAGGAAGGAGGAACGTTTCACGACAATGGGGAAGGGAGTGCAGCCCTCGGGGTGGGTGGCTGGCGTCCCGGAACGGTGGGGGCCGCTTTTCCGGTCCGCAAGATTTTTTGGCCGAAAGAAGCTGCGGCGCAGCGTTGCTAATCACGACTGCAAGAATTCGTTAACGGGTTCCGTGAAGGCACGCCCGCCCTCGATGTGGACGTTGTGGCCGCACCCGGGGAGCCGCACCGCCCCCCACTCCGCGAAGTGCCGGTCCGCCCGGGCGAGGTCCTCCTCCTTCACGAACTCGGACCGGCCGCCATGGACGAGGAGGGTGGGCTGGCGGGTCACCGTGCCCTCGGGAAAGGGGAGCCCGGCGATGGCGTCGAGATTCTCATGGAGGTTCCCGAGGTTGACCTGCCAGCGGAGACGGCCGTCCCCTCCCCGGGCGAGGCTCGTCAGGAGGAAGGCGCGGAAGGTCTCGCTGGGAATCCGCTCGGCGAGAGCCGCGTCCGCCTCGGCCCGAGAGGAGAACCGCTCGGGGTGCAGGGCCCGGAGGACGCCGAGGGTCTCCCGCAGGTGGGGCTCGTAGGCCTTCGGGAAGATGTCGGCGAGGACGATCCGGTGCACGAGGGCGGGCTCCTCCCATCCCACCCGCAGGGCCACCTTCCCCCCGAGGGAATGGCCGAGCCAGTCGGGCGGCTCCGACCAGCCCTTCCCCCGCACCCACGCCCGCACCCGCCCGGCGTACTCGGCGAAGGAAAAGGCCGCGGTCGGGTCCGATTCGCCGTGGTCGGGCAGGTCGAGGGCATACACCGGCCGGCCCGGCACGAGGAGACGCCCGGCGGTCCCCCAGTTGCGGGAGGAGCCGAGCAGGCCGTGCAGGATGACGAGGGGCCGGCCGACCGCATCGTCCCCGGACAGCCGGCGGGCGTGGACTTTCCCGTTGCGGGGCTCGGGGGAAGTGGGCACCTGTGGGAGCGGGTCCATGAGAGGGAGCGGCGGCTCCGTCCCCGACCCAAACCCTCCGGCGGATGAGTGCCAAGAAGGAAACTCCCATGATGCAGCAGTACCGGGCCGTCCGGGCGGAATTGCCCGAGGGCTGCCTGCTGCTCTTCCGCCTCGGCGACTTCTACGAGATGTTCGAGGAGGACGCCGAGCGGGGCGCCGCCGTGCTCGGGATCACCCTCACCCAGCGCAACGGGATGCCCATGGCGGGCATTCCCTACCACGCCGCCGACAACTACCTGCAGCGCGTGCTCGACGCGGGGTGGAAGGTGGCGATCTGCGACCAGACGGAGGTCCCCAAGCCGGGCAAGCTGGTGGAGCGTTCCCTCAGCCGCATCCTCACCCCCGGCACGGTCCTCGAGGAGGACCACCTCGACCCGCGCTCGGGCTCCTTCCTCGTGGCCCTCGAGGCCGGGGAGGAAGCCCTGCACGCGGCCTGGCTCGACCTCTCCGCGGGGACCTTCGCCCTCGCCTCGGAGAGCGCCCGCCACGACCTCATCAGCTTTCTCGACGGCCTCCGGCCCACGGAGATCCTCCTGCCCGCCGGCACGGACCGGGACCGCCTGCCCGAGGAGCTCTCCTGGTTCCTCGGGCAGGCGCCGACCACCGAGCTGGAGACGGAGGACGCCACCGTGCACGACCCCGCCGGCGAAGTCGCCCGGGCCCTCGGGGTGCTCTCCCTCGACGGCTTCGGGATCCCCCCGGAGCACCCGGCCCTGCCCTCGGCCGCCCGCCTCCTCCGCTACGCCTCGGAGATGCTCCGGCAGGCCCCGGGGAACCTCCGCACGCTCCACTGGCACCGGCTCTCCGAGTCCGTGCGGCTCGACTCGGCGACCCTTCGCAACCTCGAGATCTTCCGCACCGCGCAGGGCCGGCGGGAGGGCTCGCTCCTCGCCTGCATGGATGCCTGCACCACTCCGGCGGGTGCCCGCCTCCTCGAGGCCTGGTTCAGCCATCCGCTCCAGGACCGCGCGGAGATCGAGCGGCGCGCCGGCCTCGTCGGCCTCTTCCACGACCGGCCCCTGGAGACAGCCGACCTGCGCGCCCAGCTCCGCTCCACCCGCGACCTCGCCCGCATCCTCGGGCGGCTGCAGAACCGCATCCGCAACCCGCGGGAGATCGGGGGCATCCGCGACACCCTGGAGCGGCTCCCCGGCCTCGAGGAGGGGCTCCGCCGCCTCGGCGACCCCGCCGCCGGCGCCCTCGCCGACCGCCTCGGCCGTTTCGCGGAGCTGCGGGAGTTCCTCGCGGCCCGCCTCGCCGACGAGCTGCCCGGCAAGCTGGACGACGGCGGCGTCATCCGGGAGGGAGCCGACGAGGCCCTCGACCACAGCCGCTCCCTCGCCCGGGATGCCCGCGGCTGGGTGGCCGAGCTGGAGCAGCAGGAGCGCGAGCGCACCGGCATCCGCAACCTCCGCATCCGCTACAACGGGAGTTTCGGCTACTTCCTCGAGGTCACCAAGGCAAACCTCGCCCTCGTCCCGGAGGACTACGTCCGCCGGCAGACGATGACCAACGCCGAGCGCTTCACCACCCCCGCGCTGAAGGAAAAGGAGAAGGAGATCCTCCATGCGGAGGAGGACGCCCTCGCCCGGGAGGAGGAACTCTTCGCCGCGGTGGTCGAGCGGGTCCTCGCCGAGGCCGGCGACCTCCGCCGCACCGCTGAGGCCCTCGCCGAGCTGGACGTGCTCGCCGGCTGGTCGAACCTGGCCCGCGAGCGGGGCTATACCCGCCCGGTGGTGGACGACTCCCTCGGTGTCGAGATCGCCGAGGGCCGCCACCCGGTCATCGAGGAGTCCCTCCGCCAGGCCCCCGCCGGGCTGGCCGGGACGACCCAGTTCGTGCCGAACGACTGCCGCCTCGCCGCGGACGAGGCCCAGGTGGCCGTACTCACCGGCCCGAACATGGCCGGCAAGTCGACCTACATCCGCCAGGTCGCCCTGCTCGCCTTCCTCGCCCACACGGGGGCCTGGGTGCCCGCGCGGCATTGCCGGATCGGCCGGGTCGACCGGATCTTCTCCCGGGTGGGCGCGAGCGACGAGCTCGCCCGGGGGCACTCCACCTTCATGGTGGAGATGAACGAGACCGCGAACATCCTCCACAACGCCACCGAGCGCAGCCTCGTCGTCCTCGATGAGATCGGGCGGGGCACGAGCACCTACGACGGGCTCTCCATCGCCTGGGCGGTCCTCGAGCACCTCCACGGGGACGGGCCGCGCGGGCCGCGCACGCTTTTCGCCACCCACTACCACGAGCTCACCCGGCTGGCCGGCACCCTCCCCCGCGTGCGCAACTACTCGGTCGCCGTCAAGGAGTGGTCCGAGGAGATCATCTTCCTCCGCCAGGTGGTCGAGGGGGCCGCCGACCGCTCCTACGGGATCCAGGTCGCCCGGCTCGCCGGGCTCCCGTCCACGGTCCTCGACCGCGCCCGCGAACTGCTCGAGAGCCTGGAGGGCGGGTCCAACGGCGCGGAAGCCCCCGCCGCGCCCGGAACGCGCAAGACCCGGCCCCGCAAGAGGGGCGAGGCGGACCGCGACCAGCTCCAGCTGTTCGGCTGACGGGGAGCCGGCGTCCCTCCGGCCACCCGGCGGTGCCCCGCCTCAGCCGAGGGCCACCCCCGACTCGAGCCGGGTCATCGTCCGCAGCTTCTCCACGCGCTCCTCGATGAGGTCGCGGCCGCCCGAGGCAAGTCGGTCGCACGAAAAGGCCTCCACCGTGAGGCTGGCCACCACCGTGCCGTAGAGGAGGCCGAGCTTCTGCGCGGCCAGGGTGGTGTCCCCGAGCGCGGAGAGAGTGCCCACCATCGCCCCGAGAAAGGCGTCCCCGGCCCCGGTCGGATCCCGCAGCTCGGTCACCGGGTAGGCCGGCAGGGCGAAGAGCCCCTCCGGATGGAAGAGATAGGCCCCGTGCTCGCCCTTCTTCACGACGACTTCCCGCGGCCCCATCGTGCGCAGGGTCTCCCCCGCCCGGATGAGGTTGTCCTCCCCGGTCAGGAGGGTTGCCTCGCTGTCGTTGACCACGAGGAGGTGGATCCGCTGGAGGAGGCGGAGGAGGGGCTCGCGGGCGGTCTCGATCCACAGGTCGATGGTGTCCGCGGCCACGAAGACCTCCTCGTCGGTCAGCTGGTCGAGCACATAGGTCTGCAGCTCCGGGTGAATGTTCCCGAGGATGACGAAGCGGCTGTCCCGCTGCGCCCCCGGCAGGTGCGGCTGGAACTTCTCGAAGACGTTCAGGCGGAGGTCGAGGGTCTCCCGCCGGTTGTAGTTCTCGTGGTACTTCCCCGACCAGCGGAAGGTCGGCCCGCTCCCGTCCTCCTGCAGGCCCTCCGTGTCGATGCCGTGGGCGGCGAGTCGGTCGCGGTCGGCCTGCGCGAAGTCGTTGCCGACGACCCCGACCATGCAGACGGGGGAGAAGTAGCTCGCCGCGAGGGAAATGTAGGAGGCGGAACCCCCGAGGATGCGCTCGTCCCGCGCGTGCGGGGTCTCGATGTCGTCGTAGCCGACCGATCCGGTCACCAGGACCGAGTCCGGCTGTCGTGAGGAAAGTTGCACGCGTTGCATGGCTCCGAGCAAACACCCCCGCGCCCCCCTGTCACCCGAAATCGGGGCCGGGCGGGCCTCCGCGCCACCGCCGGACCTCTTCCTCCCGCTGCGGCCCCGGCCCTCTCCGGTCCCGGGGAGCCGGATCCCTTCGTCGCCGCCGGGCGGGGAGCGCGGACGGCCGGCTCGCGGGGACCCGCGCCCTTCCTCGCCTCAGTCCCCCGTCCTGATCCCGAGCATCACCGAGCTGAGACCGCTGCCGATCCCGAGCAGGGCCACCCGCTCGCCGGGGGCGAGCACCCCGGCCTCCCGGGCGAGGGAGAGGGTGACCGGGCAGGCCACCGAGCCGACATTGCCGAGAAAGGGGTAGGTGGCGTAGTCCCGCTCCGGGTCGAGGCCGAGGGCCTCGTGGAGGCGGCGCTGGTGGGTGCGGCCGACCTGGTGGGTGATGGTGTGCCCGAAGGGCTCGCCGGAGGGGTCGGCCGCGCGGAAGCGGTCCCAGGTCGACGCCGCCAGCCCGATCCCAGCCTCGAGGAGCGCCTCGGAATCGGTCTGCATCATGAGGCCCCCACCCTCCGCGCTGTCCCCTTCGCAGAGCCGGGCGTAGCGGCCGTCCGTCCCGGCCACCCCGTACTCGAGGCGGCCGACGGGCGGGACCGGGCAGTCCTCCTCCGCGCAGAGAACGGCCGCCACCGCCGCGCTCCCGATGGTCAGGTTGGCGAAGTAGGGCTTGATCCCCTTCCGCGAGGGCGGATCCGCGAGGAGGGTGGCGAGGGTGTGCTCGAGGAGGGGGCGCCCGTTCTCCCCGGCCACCACGAGCACCCGGCGGGCGAGCCCGCTCTCGATCTGCCCGGCCGCCACCACGAGGGCGTTGAGGAAGCCGAGGCAGGCGTTGGAGAGGTCGAAGATCTGGGTGTGCGCGGGCAGGCCGAGGGCCTCGTGCACATAGGCGGCGGTCGCCGGCTCGAGCCGGTCCCGGGACACGGCCGCGTGCACGAGGAGGTCGAGGGAGTCGCGCCCGGGCCAGCCGGCGAGGACGGCCTCCCCGGCCGCCGTGCTGGCCGCCGAGGGCCGCGTCCCCTCCGCCCACGCCCGCCGCTCGCGGATGCCGGTCATCAGCTCGAGGCGGCCGGGGGAGAGCCCGATGCGCCCGTAGACCGGGGCGAGCCGCTCCTCGATTTCCGCCGAGGTGATCACCTCCTCCGGCAGGGCATGGGCGAGCGCCCCGAGGACGGTGCGGCCGAACCTCATCCCCCGCGCAGGCTCTTCTCCACGACCTCCCGGTCGAAGTAGTTGAAGTCCATCCCCGCGTTCACCACGAGGCCCTGCCCGTTGATCCCGGACGACCGCGGGCTGAGGAGATAGACGGCCGCGTCAGCCACCTCACCGGTCGTCACCGCGCGCTTCCGCAGGGTGAGCTTCTCCGCGTAGAGGTAGTTCTCAAGGTAGCCGGGAATGCCGGCGGAGGATTTCGTCTTCAGCGGACCGGCGTTCACGGTGTTGAAGCGCACCTCCGAAAAGGCGCTGAAGGATTTCGCGAGATGGCGCGCGTTGGCCTCGAGCATGCCCTTGATGGGCGCGAGGTAGCCGTAGTTTTCCGCGGTCAGCTCGGTCGTGGAAATGCCCATGGCCACCACCGAGGCATCCCGCGCCAACCGCGGCCGCAGGGCCCGGGCCAGCTCCACGAGCGAGAAGGCCGAGACCTGCACGGACGACAGGAATGCCTCCCGTTCCGTCTCGTGAAAGGGGCGCACGCCACCCCCGAAATCGGCGAAGGCGATCGAGTGCACCAAGCCGGCCAACTCCCCCTCCGCCTCCGGGATTTGTTCCGCCAGTCGCACGGCCGCCTCGGGCTCGGCCACGTCACAGACATAGCAGGGACGGCCCGCGAGGAGCTTGCCAAGCTCCTCCCGGCGCTCCGCCGTGCGTACGCTGTAGAGGACCCGCGCCCCGGCCTCCTCGAGGCGGCTCCCCACCGCCCACGCCACACTGCGCCGGTTCGACAAGCCGCACACGAGCACGGTCCTTCCCGCCAATCCAAGCCAGTCTTCCATCCCCGCCCACTCCACCGCCCGACCCCGGCCCTGACGAGTGCAATCTCCCCCGGACCCATCCACCGCCCGCCCGGCGGGAAACAGATTGGAGGCATAAGTATGCAAAATGATTATTTTGTATTTGCGCGCGGAACTTTTGATTTGACAATCCCCCCAGAATTTCCTTATTTTTTCCCTTTATGAAACTACCACTCGTTCGAATGGGCAACAGCCGCGGAGTCCGGATTCCCAAAGCGTTGATTGAATTGTGTGATCTCGGCGAGGAAGTCGAAGTGGAGGTGTCCAACGGCCAGCTGATCTTCCGGAAGGCCGGGGGCAACCGGATCGGTTGGGCGGAGGCCTTCGAACGCCGCCAGACCGCTCACGAACACCCGGCCGAAGCCCGCTCCGCCCACGAACCGGTCACGGACCGTTTTCGATCGATCCACTCCGCCTCCCCTACCTACTCATGACGGTCGATCGCTTTGATGTCATCCAGCGCAGAACCACGCCGAGCGGGTCCGACGGCACTCACGACGGCGAGGACCTCTGGGTCATTCTCTCCCCGCCGGAGATGAATGCCCATTTCGACCAAGTGCTGGCCGCCCCCCTCTCTCCCGCTGAAGCCAACCTCCCCACCCGCATCCTCTGCCGGATCGATTCGCAGGAACGGACCATTCTGCTGGACCAGTTGACCTCCCTCCCCCGCACGGAACTCGGGGAGTCAGTCTCCACCCTTCCCTGGCCCACCCAGAACAACATCCTCTCCATCCTGCAGGAAATGTTTGCCCGCTAGGCGGCCCAGGCCGCCCCGCGGTGTCCCGCGGCTTTTCCCTCGACCCGCCCCGGGAGCGGAGCCAGGATTTTGGCCAGAGGGCCCAGGTGGCGGAATGGTAGACGCGGCGGACTCAAAATCCGCTCTCCTTACGGGGGTGAGGGTTCGAGTCCCTCCCTGGGCACAGCCAACAGCCCCTCCGTCCGCCCGTCCCGGTTCCCGCCGGGAAACGCTTCCACCTTTCCCCTGCCCCCGGCGTAGGGACTGCGGGTAGCGCCCCGCCCCCTCCGGCCTTCCCGCCTCCCGCCTACGGGGAAGCGCGGAATCGCGGTCCCGCCCGCCTACCGGTGCGCTTTCCGGATCATCCGGACCATCCGGAGGTTGAGCATGAGGAAGCGCCAGAGCTGGACGAGCACCGACTGCCGCCTGCGCAGGCTCCGCCGGGTCGGTTGGGTGACCAGGGGTGGGGGCTGGTTGGGGACCGCGGGTTTCTTCACGACGGTCACTCCGGAATGAGGCTCCACCCGGGCCGGCAGCGGGCCTTGTAAAGAAACAGGTAGTGCAGCAGGTACTTCAGCCAATGACCGGCCAAGCCGATCTCGCCGGTGGTACTCTCGAGGTCGCGCCCGTACTCGTAACGCTCGTAATCGGGCACGAGGGGATACATGGTGATTGTCGCCGCCGAGCCCAGCCGGAACCCCGCCCCGGCCGAGGCCACGCAGGCGACCGCCATGGTGGCAAAGGGATTCCGATGGAGGGGGGCCTCCGGTCCCTTCCGCACGAGGTCGGCGATCGACTCCGCCACGGTCGCCCCCATCACCGCGGCGGTCATCCCGGTGCGCGGCACGGTCGGCCCGTAGGTGTGGCCCCGCGGGGTCCGGATCGGTCGCGAGACGGGATGGGGCGGGGCGAAGGCGATACCCACGGCGAAAAGGCGCGGGTCATGGGGGCTCTGGTAGGTCTCCGGCCAGTCCCGCGGACTCCACTCCCCGAAGGCCTTCGCCCCGTAGTCCGCGTCCACGCGCTGGAAGCCGCTGGGCGCGAAGAGACGATCGGTGAGGTCCTCTCCGTTCCGGTCGTAAGCCTGTAACCCGACCCCTGCGAAGGGGGGCAGGAGCATGGCAAAATCATGGGTGAGCTCCCCCTCGCTCCCGTCCGGGCTCTCCCACGCCAGACGGCCCGGGCCCACTTCCATGACGTTCGCCCCCTTGACCCACTCGATCCCCCGCTCCGTGAAAAGAGACTCGGCAAAAAAGTGGCTTGGAGTCACGTAGCCCTCGTGCCGCAGGAAAAGTCCGCCCACCCCGAAATCGCCGAGCTCCGGCTCGTTGGTCACGAAGACGATCCGGCCCTTCTCGCGGACGCCGTGGCGCTTCAGCTCGTGCTCGACATTGAGCACGTACTCGAAGGCGGCCCCCTCGCAGGTGCAGGAGCCGTGGCCCATCCCCACCACGAAGGTCTGCTCCTCCCCCCGCTTCATTCTCTCGACCGCTTCGAGGAAGGCCGCCGAGGCCTCCACGGCATGCTCGGCCGTGCACACCGACCACGAATGGCCGCCCTCCCCGGGCCCGAGCCCGGGCGTGGCCCCGAAGTTGAGCTTCGGACCGGTCGCGTTCACGAGGAAGTCAAAGCTCTCCCGCCGCGTCTCCCCGCCCGTGCCGGCCGGCACATACTCCACAAAGGGCCGGGAGGAGGAAGCGTCCCCCTCCGGATGGATCGCGGTGGCCGCGCCCACCCGGAACTCCACCCCGATCCGCTCGTAAAGCGGCGCGAGGGGAAAACAGACCTGCTCTGCGCCCATGATTCCCACCCCCACCCAGATGTTCGAGGGCACCCAGTTCCACTCCTCGTTCGGTGAGATCATCACGATCTCATGCTTCCGCGGCAGCTTCTTGCGCAACAGGGTCACCGCCGCCTGCCCGGCGATCCCAGCCCCGAGAATCACAATCTTGGCCATGCCTTCCTTTCTCCCATTCGCCGGACCCAACGAGATGAGACCGTTAACGGATGCGCTTGTCCAGAAATTGGACCCATTTCCCCCTTCCCCGCAAGCCCGCTCCCCCGAAAAAGTTGTCCTTCCCGGCGAGAGCGGCCGCCCACTTGTCCCGCACCGGGCGAGCGCAACCGGAGGCATCCGCCCTCCACCCTTGCCGCCGCCCCCCTCCTCCCGTCTCTTCCCCCCATGGAATCCTCGGCCTCCCGTCCCCTCGTCATCGGCGCCGGCATGGCCGGTCTCGCCGCCTGCCGGGAGCTCGAGCGGGCCGGCCGGTCCCCCCTCCTCCTCGAGGCCTCCGACCGGGTGGGCGGGCGGCTCCGCACGGAGTCGGTGGACAGCTGGCCGCTCGATCACGGTTTCCAGGTGCTGCTCACCGCCTATCCGGCCGTCCAGCGCGAACTCGACCTCGACCGACTCGACCTCCGCCTCTTTGACCCGGGAGCGCTCGTCCGCAAGGGAGGCCACTGGAGACTGCTCGGGGATCCCCGACGCCGCCCCGCCGATCTCTGGCCCACCCTCCGCTCGGGCATCGGCACCTGGGGGGACCGGATTCGGGTCCTCCGCCTCGCCGCCGACGTCCGGCACGGGCCGATCGAGCGCTGCTTTGCCGGGCCCGAGGAAAGCACCGCCGCCTACCTCCGCCGCCGCGGATTCACCTCCGGCTTTGTTCGCGATTTCTTCCAACCCTTCTACGCGGGGATCTTCCTCGAGCCGGAGCTCGCCACCTCCGCCCGCATGTTCCGCTTCTCCTTCCGCATGTTTGCCGAGGGGCAGGTTGGGGTCCCCCGCGCGGGGATCGAGGCCGTCCCTCGGCAGCTTGCGGGGACCCTCGAGCGCACGGAAATCCGGCCCGGGATCGCCGTCCGCTCGGTCGACGCCCGGGCCGCCGTTCTCGCCGACGGTACCCGGCTCCCCCACGGAGGCTGCATTCTCGCCACCCCCACACCCGCACGCCCGGCGACCAGCCCGCCCCAACCGACCCGGGCGGCCGCGACGGGGTGGAACCGCTGCCTCAACTACTATTTCCGGGCGCGGCCCGACCAAGCCGGCCCCTCCCGGCCGCTGGTCCGCTTGCTCCCCGGCGGGGGCCGCATCTGCAATCTTCACCGGATGGACGACCTTTTCGAGGACGAGGACGAGCGCGGTGGGGAGAGTCTCTGGTCGGTCACGGTGCTGCCCGCCCCGGGGGACCCCGACCAGCCCCCGGCCCTCGAGGAAGACATCCGCACGGAACTGCGCGGGAGGGCCGGTCTGGTCGCCTCCACTTGCCTCCGCGCCTTCGCCATCCCCCACGCCCTGCCCCGGCTCGCGGACCTCCGCTACCAGCCCGACCCGCAAGACCTGATCCTCGCCCCCGGCCTCGCCCAAGCCGGCGACACCCTCGCCCACCCCTCCCTCAACGCCGCCCTCGACTCCGGCCACCTCGCCGCCCAAGCCCTCCTCCGCCACCCGCCACCCTAAGCCTCCGACCCGAAGCCCCAACCCCGTTGCCTCCGCTTTTAGGGTTAAATGTTTCCCGTCCCTTTGCACGCCCCAACGCCCCAACGCCCCAACGCCCCAACGCCCCAACGCCCCAACGCCCCAACGCCCCAACGC
>CAJXLM010000030.1 GCA_913056175.1 uncultured Opitutia bacterium
GCCCGCTGGGCGGGCGCACCGCGGGCGGTCCCCGTCGAGGAGGTCGACATCCCCCTCTGGGGCGCCCAGCCCTGGCGAAGGACCATGCTGAAGTAACAGCTTCGGAGTACTGGGGCTTCCGGTGGTTCCGGGGTTCGGGGTGTCGTGGGGGATCCGGGGCGTTGCTGGCTCGTGGGCAGGGGAGCGCCTGCGGCGCGGCATAGGAGTGGGCGGAGGCCCGCGGCAGGGGGTGGGTTCGAGTTCTTCCGGGGAATTCAACCGGGCTGCGGCTTGCGGCGCTTTTCTGCTGGGCCTGCGGCCTATCTCTGCTGCGCTCTGTGGCGCACCCATGCTCTGTGCCTTCGGCACGTCTGGGCCGCGCCTTTCGGTGCCTCCCTGCTCTTCGCTCGTTGTGGTGGCGGGGGGCTGGCGGAGGGTCCGGAGGGTTTTTGGGGATTCGGGGCGCTGCGGGCTCGCGGGCATGGGAACGCCGGCGGCGTGGCAGGGGAGTGGGCGGGGCCGATGGCAGGGGAGCGGGCTGCGGCCCGCTTCATGGGATGGGTTCGGGTTGTTCCGGGAAACTGAGCCATGCAGCGCATTTGGGCGCTTGCCTGCTGGGCCTGCGAGCTCTCCCTGCTCCGCTCTGCGGTGCTTCCGTGCCCTTAGCGGTCGGGGAGTTGGCGCGGGGCGACGGAGGGGGTTGGGGTGTCTTGGGGAGTTCGGGGCGTCGTGGGCTCGCGAGCAGGGGGTGGGTTCGGGTTTTTCCTTTGAATGGATCCCATGCTATGCCTCTTGGCGCATCCATGCTGTGCCCCCGGGCCCATCCATGCCGTGCCTTCGTCGCTTCCCTGCCGCGCCTTTGCCGCTTCCTTGTTCTGCGGCTCGAAGTGGTGGTGCGAGGGTGGGTGGTTTAGAGGAGGCGTTCGGCGGCGAGGAAGCCGACGAGTACGATGCCGACGAAGGCGGCGGCGACCCATGGAAAGTAGCGCTCGATCCAAACGCGGGTGTGGTCCCCAAAGAAGTAGAAAAAGAGGGCGAACAGGTAGAACCGGGCGCCCCGGGCGAGGAGGGAGATGAGGAGAAAACCGAAAAGGGGCATCCCGGCCATGCCGGAGGCGAGGGTGACGACCTTATAGGGAACCGGGGTAAAGGCACCGACCGCAACAATCCACCATCCATTGCGTACATAATCCTCCTGGAGGGAGGCGGCCTCCGCCTGGAGATTGTAAACGGAGAGGATCCATTGTCCGAGGGAATCCATGAGCCCGTAACCGATGCCGTAGCCCACCAGGCCTCCCACCAGCGATCCGACAAGGGCGTAGGTGGCGATGGAAAAGGAGCGGCGGCGATCCGCGAGCATCATGGGGATCATGAGGATGTCGAGAGGGATCGGATAGATGAAGCTCTCGAGCAGGCAGACCAGAGTGAGCCACCACTTGGCATGGCGGTGCGCCGCGAGGGAAAGGGTCCATCGGTAGAGTCGGCGGAACATGAAACCGGGAGCGCTTATAGGGAGAGGAGGAGGAATGGACGCGCAAGCGGATTCGGTTCGAGGCAAAGCAGGCGCTGCGAGGGCTCCCAAAAAGAGCTTATCTCCCGTTTCCGGCCAGATCCCTCGGAGTGTTCCGAACTCCCGGACAAGCCGGGCCGTACCGCCGGAAGAGGCGTGGGGCTCCCCTTGACACGGGTTGCCGATTGAGGCTTTCTGTTAGTGTGCGGTCCATGACCAGCGCTACCCCACCACCCCGCCCTTCTCCGAGCCCCTGTCACTCTCGGACCGGGGTTATTTGTTTTCGGAGGACGCGCTCCTCCGGAACCATTCGGTGATCCTCAACCCGAACCCATGATCCCCATGAAACGACTCCTCCCCTTCCTGCTCGCCCTTCTCGCGGTGGGCACCTTTTCCCTCGACGCCCAGGAACGAGTCCGCTGGAAGCTCGCGATGACCTGGGGTCCCACCCTCTCCCCCTTTGTGGACGCCGTGGAAGAAATGGCCTCCATGGTCGAGGAAATGAGCGGGGGCAACTTCGTCATCCGCATCGACGCCTCCAACAAGCACAAGTCCCCCTTCGGCGTCTACGACATGGTGAAGGCCGGCCAGTACGAAATGGGACACTCCGCTTCCTATTACTACAAGGGCAAGAACATCGCCTTCCAGCCCCTCACCACCATGCCCTTCGGCATGACCGCCCCCGAGCAGTACGCCTGGTTCTACTACGGAGGCGGCATGGAGCTGATGGAAGAGGCTTTCCGTCCGGAGGGTCTTCTCGCCTATCCCGGGGGCAACACCGGGAACCAGATGGGCGGCTGGTTCCGCACGGAAATCAACGGGCTCGAGGATCTCGAGGGCCTAAAGATGCGGATCCCCGGTTTTGCCGGCGATGTGTTCTCCGAGCTCGGGGTCACCGTGACGAACATTCCCCCCGGTGAGCTCTACACCTCCCTTGAGCGAGGCACCATTGATGCCCTCGAGTGGGTCGGGCCCGGCATGGACATTAAAATGGGTTTCCACAAGATCGCCCCGTACTACTACACCGGCTGGCACGAGCCCGCCACCGAGCTCCTCTACCTCGTCAACGAGGACGAATTCAACGACCTGCCGGAGAACTACCAGGCGATGCTGGTAGCGGCGATGAAGTTGTCCTCCTACAACATGTACGCGGAGAACTACCACATGAGCGCGGTGGCCTGGCGCGAGATGGCAGAGGAATTCCCGAACATCGAAGTGCGCACCTTCCCGGAAGAAGTGATCGCGGCCATGAAGGAGGCCAACGAAGAACTCATTGCGGAGGCGAAGCAGGAGAGCCCCCTCTTCGCGAAGATCCTCGAGTCCCAGGAGGAGTACATGGAGGGCGTTCGCGCCTGGACGAAGATCTCGGACTACGACTACCTGACCGATAACCTTGAACCCGAGGACTGAGCCCACCTGACCGGACCCTTCGCGCCAACAGGCTGAGACTCCCCGAGCCCTCCGGAGGGGTCGCGATGGCTTCCTTCTTCCCGGAAGCGAGGCCTCGCGGCCCCTTTTGCTTGGCCGCCCAGCGGACCAAGCGGCAACTTCGGCCAGACGAGTTTACCGATCCATGCTTGACCGCCTAGACCGCCTCTATTCACGGCTCTCCGACTGGCTCGGCTGGGTGACTGCAATCCTCCTGGTCCTGATGACCCTGAACGTGTTTCTGGATGTGGTCCTGCGCTACGTCTTCAACACCGGGAGCATCGCCCTGCAGGAGATGGAGTGGCACCTCTTCGCAGTAATGTTCCTGCTCGGAATCTCCTACGGCTTGAAAGAGGACAGCCATGTACGGGTCGACGTCATCTACGACCAGCTCGCCCCCCGGAAGAAGGCGGTCATCAACCTCGTGGGCACCTTTTTCTTCCTGATCCCCTTCTCCCTTCTCATCGCGTTCGGCTCGATCAACTTCGTGGCGGAGGCCTACGAGTCGGGTGAAGTGAGCGGGGATCCCGGCGGGCTTCCCTACCGCTGGATCATCAAGGCCGCCATCCCCGTCTCCTTTCTGATCCTCGCGCTCTCCTCCCTTGGCTTCATCGTGCAGAATCTTCGCCGCTTCCGGGACAACCGGGACCGATCGGGCGAGCATGAGTTCCTCACCTGACGGAACCGCCGACCCCTACCCCACCCCGCACTCCCCGGAACACGGACCCCTCCCGGCATGATCGGCATCATCATGTTCTTCACAGCCCTTGTGCTGTTGCTCTTCGGCTTCCCGGTGGCCTTTACCTTCGGTGCCGTCTCCGTGATCTTCGGCATGATCTACGGGCTTGCGGAAGTCCTCCCCTTTGGCGGGACCGTCTGGGAGGGACTGCAGGAGGGCGTGGATCTCTTCGCCTTCATGCCCTTCCGCATCTTCGCGATCATGAAGAACAAGATTCTCATGGCGATCCCCCTGTTCATTTTCATGGGGATTGTCCTGCAGAAGACCCGGCTGGCGGAGCGCCTCCTCGAGTCGATGGGCTTCCTCTTCGGGGAAATCCGGGGGGGTCTCGCCATCAGCACCGTGCTCGTGGGCGCCCTCCTCGCCGCCTCGACGGGAGTGGTCGGGGCAAGCGTGGTGGCCATGGGAGTCATCTCCTTGCCCGTCATGATCAAGCATGGCTACCGGAACGAGCTCTCCACCGGTTCGATCTGCGCAGCCGGCACCCTCGGGCAAATCATCCCGCCCTCGATCGTGCTCATCATCCTCGGGGACGTCTTCCAGGTGCCCGTCGGCGATCTCTTCCGGGCGGCCTTCTGGCCCGGGATCTTCCTCGTCCTCCTCTACGTCGTCTACATCCTCGCCATCGCGTTCCTGCGCCCCTCGGTCGCCCCCCCCATCCGCGAGGAAAGCTCGCAGTCCGGCAAAGCCGTGCAAATCCTGCGGGCCCTCCGGGCGATTCTCCCCCCGCTCGTCCTCATTGTCCTCGTCCTCGGCTCGATCTTCGCCGGGATCGCCACCCCCACCGAGTCAGCGGCCGTCGGAGCCGTGGGCGCCGTGGTCCTCTCCCTCCTCTACCGACAGTTCTCCTTCCAGCTCGTCTTCAGCGCCGCCAAGGAAACCGTGAAGGTGACCGCGATGGTCTTCGCCATCCTTGTGGCCGCGACGGCATTCTCGATGGTGTTCACCTACACGGGCGGTGATGCGATCGTCGAGGAGTTCATGCTCAACCTGCCCGGAGAGAAGTGGGGCTTCCTCATCTTCTCGATGATCGCGATTCTCATTCTCGGCTTCTTCATCGATTTCATCGAAATCTCCTACATCATCGTCCCGATCCTCCTGCCGATCTCGGAGATTCTCGGTCTCAATCCCGTCTGGTTCGCGATTCTCATCGCGATGAACCTGCAGACCTCGTTCCTGACCCCGCCCTTCGGCTTTTCGTTGTTCTACCTGAAGGGCTGCGCCCCGCCCGGAGTCTCGACCGGGCAAATCTACCGCGGGGTGGTCCCTTTCATCCTCCTCCAGGTTCTCGTCCTCCTCCTCCTCACCGTTGTCCCCGGTTTCTTCGGGCTGACGGCCAGTTTCTGAGACGGCCCGGGACCAGCTGTCTCAGCGAATTCTACAGAACACACCCAGCGGCGGCGAGGATCGGGGCCCCGCCGACCCACCACCGCGGACCGCTCACCCCCCCAGGCTCCCGATCAGATGGACGATTCGCCCGGCTGCGGGCTGGAAACGGCCGTGGTCATCCAGCAGCCATCGAGATCGCCACCCTCGACCCGCTCCACCCGCCAGGCATACTCCCAGGCATCCCCGTTCGGCCGGACCACTCGGACCATGAAATTCGCCATGCCGTCCGACGGTTCCCCCACGGGCCGCACCGTGTGGGAGCGGTGGTTGAGGAGCAGGCGGTAGGCCGGCGTCTCCATCATGCGGGCAAACCGCGGCAAAGGGCCCGTTACCCGCTTGTTGCCCGGATGAGCGAAGATCCAGGTCTGGGCGATGCCCGTGCCCGGCACCGGGCGGTCGTTGGCCTGCAGGGCGGCGAGTTGGATCTCGACCACCTCCGCCGGACCCAAGTCCGGGCTCGGCTGGGTGAAGCGCTCGTTCTGGAGATCCCATGCCTGCAGGGAGGTGGCGAGCACGAGGACCGGGAGGAGAGGGGCAAGAAGGGCTTTCATCGTCTAGCAAGGGATGCCCCTTTGCCAAATCCGCAAACCCGGTCCCCCCTTCGCGCGTGCGGACGGGGGAGGGATCGCGTGGGCTTGCCACATGGAGGCAGGCCGTGCGCGCACCTGCGAGCGGAGGGAAGTGCACCGGAGCCGCGTGAGGGAAGAGCAAGGGTGATTCAGGGAACGGGCCAAGCTTGCCCATCCCTTTGGGAGCTGCTTCCGTTCTCTTCTGCAAGCCACCTTAGCTCAGCAGGTAGAGCAGTTGATTTGTAATCATCAGGTCGCCGGTTCGATCCCGGCAGGTGGCTCCAGGCAGGGCTGGCCTTTCCACCGGCAAGGAGGGCCTGCGGACCGCTTGGATCGCGCGGATCCATCTCGCGCGGATCCATCGTTTCCTCGCAGAGAAGCCCCCACCCTTCCCCGCCAAGTTCCTGAGAGCGCGGGCCGGGGGTCGAGGGGGCTGCGTGCAGACCTCCGGGTGCCGGAGTTTTGCGCCCTCGCTGCTCAGGCCCCGGTCAGCCCCGGTCCTCACGCCGGTAAGGCTTGAGGAGGGCGGCCGGGACCTGGGCCCGGCGGGAGACGAGGACTAGTGCGATGATGGTCATCAAGTAGGGCACCATCAGGAAGAAGTCGAAAGGGATGGCGAGGTCGGAGCCCTGCAGGCGCAGTTGGAGCCCGTCGAGCAGTCCAAAGAGGAGGGCGCCGATCATGGCCTTGACCGGGTGCCAGTTGCCGAAAATCACCATGGCGAGGGCCACCCAGCCGCGCCCGCCGACCACGTCGATCAGGAACATGTTTTGGTGGGCGAGGGTGAGGAAGGCACCCCCGATCCCCATGAGGGCTCCGCCAGCCATCAGGCAGAGCGTGCGGGTGAGGCGCACGTCGACCCCCACCGTATCGGCGGCCAGCGGATTTTCGCCTACCGTACGGACGACAAGGCCGGCTCGCGTCCGGTAGAGAAAGAAGGCGACCAGCGGGACGAGGAGGAAGGCGAGGTAGGTAAGGCCGTACTGCCGGAAGAGGGCGGGTCCGATCAGCGGGATGGAGGACAGGACGGGAATCTCGATCCGGGTGAAGGGGTCAATCGTCGGCGGGACAATGGGCGAGCCCACCGCCAGTCGGTAGAGAAACATGGCCAGGCCCGTGGCGAAGAGCGTGATCCCCAGGCCGGACACATGCTGGTTCAGTCCAAGGTAGACCGTGAGCACCGCCATGAGCAGGGAAAGCAGCATGCCCGCCCCCGCGCCGGCGGCGACCCCGAGCAAGAGGGAGCCCGTCGTGAGCGTGGTGAGGAAGCCGACCATCGCGCCCATGACCATCGTTCCCTCGATTCCCAGGTTGAGCACACCGGCGCGCTCGCTGATCAACTCTCCCAGCATGGCGAAGATGATGGGGGTCGCCATGCGGAGGGTAGCGGCGATGAGGCCCGTGAGGAAGGCGGAGGTGAAGAAGTCGTCCATGCCCGATCAGCGCCGCTCGATGCGGAGGCGGAAGTCCTTGAGGAGGAGAAAGACCATCATGACCAACAGGGCCGTTCCCTCCATGACCCCGGAGATGTAGCTCGGCACATCGACCATCCGGCTCATCGTCTGCGAGCCCACGTTGATGATCCCGAAGAAGAGCGCACTGAGGGCGACACCGACCGGATGGAGGTTGCCGAGCATGGCGATGACGATGCCCGTGTATCCGTAGTCGGGAGAGAATCCCGTGAGTAGCTTGTACTGAACCGCGGCGACCTCCCCCACCCCGGCAATCCCGGCGAGCCCACCGGACACCAGGGCGGTGAGCACGATGACCCGGTTGGTGGGAATGCCCGCGAAGTGGGCGGCCTGCAGGTTCGAGCCAACCGCCCTCGCCTGGTAGCCGAACTTCGTCTTCTGGTTGAGGAACCAGACCACCAGGACCGCCCCCAGCGCGAGGGGAATCCCCAGGTGCAGTCGCGTCCGCTCAATGAAGACCGGGTAGCGGGCGGCTTCGGCGATCTCCGCGGATACCGGCCAACCGGCGTCCGGCCGCTGCAACGGCCCAAAGAGCAGGGCGCTCAACAGGTAAATCATCACGAAATTCAGGAGCAGGCTGGAGACGACATCGTCGACTTGCAGGTGGGTGCGGAGGAGGGCGGGAATGCAGGCATAGAGCCCCCCGGCGAGGAAGCCGACCAGGAGCATCAGGGGAATCAGCAGGAAGGACGGCAGGGCTCCCCCATAGATCCCGACCACGCCCCCGGCGATCGCACCGGCGATCAGTTGTCCCTCCGCGCCGATGTTCCAGAACTTCGCCCGGAAGGCAAAGGCGACCGCCAACCCCGTAAAGACCAACGGGCTCGTCTTGACCAGCGTCTCGATCAGGTTGAAACGCGAGCCGAGGGCCCCCTGGAAGAGCGCGACATAAGCCTCAAAAACATTGGCCCCGGCGAGGGCCACCGGAATGGCTGAGAGGACCAGCGTGGCGAGGATGGCCGCCACCGGCAGGAGCACCAGCACCCACGAGGGGAGCGGCTCGCGGCGTTCCAGGCGCATCCTCATGCGGCCACCCCGCTCATGAGCAGTCCCAGCTTCTCCCGGTCCGCCTCCGCGGCGGGCATCTCGCCGATCGGGCAGCCCTCGTAGAAGACCACAATGCGATCGGCGAGCTGGAGAATCTCGTCGAGATCATCCGAGACGAGGACCACGGCGGCCCCGCGTCCCTTCTGGTCGAGGATCCGTTGGTGCACATATTCCATGGCTCCGACATCGAGCCCGCGGGTAGGCTGGGCGGCCACGACCACGCGCGGCTCGCCATCCAACTCCCGGGCGAGGATCAATTTCTGGAGATTGCCCCCCGAAAGGAGCCGGGCGACCTGGTCGACCCCGCGCGTCTTCACGCCGTAGGCCTCCACCCGCTCCCGGGCGTATTCCTCGGCCCGGGCGTGGTGGTAGAGGATGCCGCTCCCGACCGGGGCCTGGTCGTAGCGGTTCAGCACCAGATTCTCGGCCACCGTGAGGTCGACAAGCAGCCCCGCACCCATGCGGTCCTCCGGGATGCGGGCCATCCCCGCTTCCTCGGCCGCACGAGGCCGTCCCAATGGGAAGGCCTCGTCCCCGATCCGCACCGTGCCGGCCGTCGGTACGCGCAGGCCGAAGAGCACCTCACAGAATTCCCGTTGGCCGTTTCCGGCCACCCCGGCCACCCCGACGATCTCGCGAGCCGCAACATGGAGATCGACTCCATCGAGCAGGGGGACCCCCTGGCGATCCGTGAGGCGGAGATTCTCCACGGCGAGCACCGTCGCCCCCGGCTCGACCGCCGGTCGCTCGATTCGCTCGAGGACCTCGCGGCCGACCATGAGCTGGGCGAGCTCGCGGGCGGAGGTGTCGGCCACCCGGCGCTCGTCGGCCACCTTGCCCCCGCGCAGGACAACCACCCGGTCGGCGATTTCCATCACCTCGTTCAGCTTGTGGGAAATGAAGATGACGCTCCGTCCCTCCTCGGCGAGCAGCCGGAGGGTGTGGAAGAGACCCTCGACCTCCTGCGGACCGAGGACCGCAGTGGGCTCGTCCAGGATAAGAACGCTCGAGTCCCGGTAGAGAGCCTTGAGGATTTCCACCCGCTGGCGCTCCCCCACGGAGAGCTCAGCGACCGGTCGGTCCGGGTCCACCCGGAGACCGAAGCGTTCCTGCAGGGCGGCCAGCCGTTTGCGGGCGGCCGCGCGGTGGAGGAGAAAGCGGCCGCCCTCCCGCGTGCCGATGATGATGTTCTCGAGCACGGTGTGCGGAGGCACCAGAGTGAAGTGCTGGTGCACCATCCCGATGCCCGCCCGGATGGCGTCGCGAGGGGCCGCGAAGGAGTGCTCCCTCCCGTCCACCCGGATGGTTCCCTCGTCCGGGCGGTAGTACCCGAAGAGGATGTTCATGAGGGTGGTCTTGCCGGCCCCGTTCTCCCCGAGGAGGGCACAGATTTCGCCGGGGGCCACCCGGAAATCGACCGCGTCATTCGCGGTAACGCCGAGAAAGCGCTTCGAGATGCCAGAGAGTTCGCAGCGAGGCGGTGAAGCCATGGAAAGGGAGTGGGAAACGGGTCGGGAAATTCCCGGGCCGCCCCCGCCCCACGGGCGGGTGCGGCGGCCTCGGGAAAAAGGAAACGCGCGGCGGACCGACTCAGTCGGTCTGCGGGTCGGTCTCGATGATCGGGACCCGGAAGGTCCCATCGAGGATCGACTCCTTGGTCTCCTCGACCTTTGCGATCACCTCGGGCGGGAGGGTCTCCTCAAACTGGTAGAAGGGGGCGAGGTCCGCCCCACCCTTCGCCATCATCGACCAGTCCTTGAGGTCCTGAGAGACAAAAAGGTCGGCGTCCACGCTCCGCACGAGGTACTCGATGGTCGGGTACATGTTCCAGAGGGCACTGGTCACAACAATCTCCGGAGCAAGGGAATGCTGGTCGGTCATGTTGCCGAAGGCGAGCACGTCATTCTGGGAGGCCACTTCAAAGACCCCGAAACGCTCGGCGAAGATGATGTCCGCCCCTGCCTCGATCTGGGCCTCGGTGGCCTCGGCGGCGGCCGCCGGGTTGAACCAGCCACCGATGTAGGTCACTTCCATTTCCACCTCCGGATTCACGCTGAGCGCACCCTCGTAGTAGGCGTTGACCAGGCGGTTGACCTCGTTGATCGGAATGGCGGCCACCGCCCCGATCACGTCGGTCTCGGTGAGGCTGCCGGCGACAATGCCCATGAGGTAGGCCGGCTCGTGGATCCAGTTGTCAAAGACGCTGAAGTTTGGCTCGGCCGGCCCGAATTCCGAGCCGAAGGCAAAGGCGACCTCGGGGTAATCGGCCGCCACCCGGCGAGCCGGTTCCTCCCCGGCGAGGAAGGCATCCCCGATGATGAGGTCGAAGCCGCGGTTGGCGTACTCACGAACCACGCGCTCAAAATCCGCCGCGCTGACCTGCTCGACGAACTCGTACTCGATGCCAAGCTCCTCCTCCGCCTGGAGCGCCGCCTGGTGGATCGTGCCGACCCACGGTTCTTCGATCGCGGTCTGGTAGACCGCCGCTACGCGGACAGGGTCTTCCTCTTCGGCCAGCAGCGAACCGCTGCCGAGGAAGAAAGGAATTGCCAGGAAGGCAAGGGCCGGCCGAAGCCGGGAGGGTAGGTATTTTCTTTTCATGGGGAGTGCAGTTAGCAAATGTCATACCAAGCGATTGTTGAAAACAGAGCGAGACTTTTTTGTGGGTACATCCCATCCAGAGCCTACCCTCCCGGCGCCTTTCCCCCTCCCTACCACTTCTCACCCATGTCTTCCCTTCGCCTTCACCACGTTTCCCTTCCCGATCACTCCGGCGCTTACGACCTTACCGTGGTCGACGGCCACTGGCAGAGCGTTGAGCCCACCCCGCGGGTCGTCCCCGACGACGGCGTGCGCACTTTCGACCTCGGCGGGCGCCTCCTCTCCGCCCCGTTCGTGGACGCCCACTTCCATCTCGACTCGGTGCTGACCCGCCTCCCCAACCAGACCGGCACCCTTCGGGAGGGCATCGAGAACTGGGGGAAGTACAAGCGGGAGCACCTCAGCGCGGAGGACGTGTACCGCCGGGCCACCACCTATTGCGAACGGGCCCTCGCCCACGGCATCCAGGCGATCCGCAGCCATGTCGACGTGTCCGATCCCCGCCTCCTCGGGGTGGAGGCACTCCTGCAAGTGCGGGAGGAGTGGCGGGACCGGATCCAGATCCAGCTCGTAGCCTTCCCGCAGGACGGCTTTTACGCGACGGACAAGGCCGAGGCCCTCCTCCTCCGGGCGCTCGACCGGGGACTCGACGTTGTCGGCGGGATCCCCCACCACGAGCGCACCGCGGAGCTCGGTCGCCGGAGCGTCGTCCGACTCTTCGACATCGCCGAGGAACGCGGACTGCCCCTCGACTTTCACTGCGACGAGTCGGACGATCCCCACTCCCGCCACGTGGAGACCGTCGCCGAGGAAACCCGGCGCCGACAGCTCGCCGGTCGCGTGGTCGTCTCCCACGTGACCTCCTCCGCGATGATGGATCCCTACTACCTGCACCGGAAACTCCTCCCCCTCGTTGCGGCCGCTGGCCTTCACCTCGTGGTCAATCCCCGCATCAATGTCCACCTCGGTGGCCACTTCCACCACCCGGCTCCCCGGGCCATGGCCCCGATCAAGGATTTTCTTGCCGCCGGCATCAACGTGGCCTGCGCCCAGGACTGCAACGAGGATCCCTGGTATCCCCTCGGGGACGCCGATCTTCTCGATGTCGCCCGGATGGGGGCCCATCTCGGCCACATGATGGGACGGGAGGAACTGGCCACTCTGTTTGCCAGTGTGACCACCCGGGCGGCCCGGGCCATCGGACTCGACCCTGAACCCCTCCGGCCCGGCCAGCCCGCCGACGCACTCCTCTTCGCCGCCCCCGATCCCCTCGAGGCCCTACGCACCGCCGAGCACCCCGTCGCGGTGCTGCGCCACGGCGAGTGGGTCATCCCTCCTCCGCCTCCCGCCTCCCCGTCCTGAACCACCGAGCGCCACCCATCCGCATTCCCCCGCCGGAAAACCGACCGATCCACGACAGGCCTGTACAAAGTTTGCTTTTTTCGGCCCCTCTCCCCAGTCTTGGCATCGCCAATGCAGCGGCGAAGGCCCGAAAACAAAAAGCACCATCTGCATGACTCCGACCCCACCAGAGGCCAAGAATTCCACCGCAGCCGAACCTGCATCCGCAACCACTCCCTCCCCTGCCCCCTCCTCCCGACCCGTCCCCGCGGTACGCGCGCGGAGCCTGGAACTCGTGTTCCCCAGCGCAGATGGGGAAGTGCGGGCACTCGACCGGGTCAATCTTGAGATCGGGCGCGGCGAATTCGTTAGCTTCATCGGCCCGTCCGGCTGCGGGAAGACCAGCTTCCTCCGGCTGGTCGCCGGGCTTGAACACCCTACCGGAGGGGAACTCGAGGTCAACGGGCTCTCCCCCGACGAGGCCCGCCAGTCCCGCGCGTACGGCTACGTCTTCCAGGCGGCGGGTCTGCTCCCCTGGCGGACCATCGCCCGCAACATCGCGCTCCCCCTCGAGATCATGGGCTACAGCCGGGCGGAGCAGAAGGACCGGATCGCCCGGGTGCTCTCCCTCGTGGAGCTGGACGGCTTCGGCCGCAAGTTTCCCTGGCAACTTTCCGGGGGAATGCAACAGCGAGCCTCCATCGCCCGGGCCCTCTCTTTCGATGCCGACCTCCTCCTCATGGACGAGCCCTTCGGCGCACTCGACGAAATCGTGCGGGACCGCCTGAACGGACAGCTGCGCGACCTCTGGAAGCGGACAGAAAAGACCATCGCCTTCGTCACCCACTCCATTCTCGAAGCCGTCTACCTCTCCACCCGGATCGTCGTGATGAGTCCCCGCCCCGGCCGCATCCACCGCGTCATCGAATCCACGCTGCCCGACGAGCGTCCCCTCGACATCCGGGACACCCCCGAATTCGCGACCCTCGCCCACGAAGTGCGGGAGGGACTGCGGGCTGGCCACAGCTATGATGCGTAGTCTCTCCCGCCACTTCCTACCCGTCCTCACGGTCGTCCTCCTCCTCGTGGCCGTCTGGTACGCGGCGGCCGTTGCCATGAACGCGAAGTGGACTCTCGATCAGGCCGCGCGGGCCGACCGCTCCGTGGCACCGGCCGAACTCGTCCGGGACACCCTTTCCCAGGACCGCCCGAAACTCCCCGCCCCCCACCAGATCGCCGGGGAACTCTGGGACACCACCGTCGGCAAGAAGATCACTTCGAAGCGCAGCCTTGTCTACCACGCCTGGATCACCCTGAGCGCCACCCTTTCCGGATTCGTGATTGGCACCGTCCTCGGCATCGTCCTCGCCATCGGCATTGTCCACAGCCGATCCATGGATCTCAGCGTCATGCCCTGGGCCATCGCCAGCCAGACCGTCCCCATTCTCGCCCTCGCCCCGATGATCATCGTGGTCCTCAACTCGGTGGGCGTGACCGGGCTCCTCCCCAAGGCCACCATCAGCGCCTACCTCAGCTTCTTTCCGGTCGTTGTCGGCATGGTCGCCGGCCTGCGCAGTCCCGACCGGCTCCAGCTCGACCTCCTGCGCACCTACCACGCCGATCGGTCCCAGGCGTTCCGGAAGCTCCGCTGGCCGGCCTCCGTCCCCTACCTGTTCACCTCGCTGAAGGTCGGGATCGCGGCCTCGCTGATCGGGGCGATCGTCGGGGAACTGCCCACCGGGGCGGTTGCCGGGCTCGGGGCCCGTCTCCTCGCTGGAAGTTACTACGGCCAGACGGTGCAAATCTGGTCCGCCCTCTTTGCCGCCGCCCTCCTCGCCGCCCTCCTCGTGGGCCTCCTCGGCCTGATCCAACGGATCACTCTCCACCGGATGGGAGCCATGGAGCGCTGACACCATCGATCACTTCCTTCCCCCGACCGCCGCCCCCTCATGGCCTGGATCCTCTTCGCCCTCCTCTTCGCCGCCGGTTGTCTCTGGGGCAACCATCGGCTGGCCCGGCGGTCAGAGGACCGCTTCGGCCGGATCGCCGCCCCCTTCCTCTTCGGGCTCGCCGTGGTAGTGCTCTGGGAAGGTCTCGTGCGCGGCCTGGAAGTGCCCGGCGTCATCCTTCCGCCTCCCAGTGACATCCTCACGCGGTTCGGCTCGAGCCTCGACATCCTCTGGGTCGACTTCGTGCAGACCTTCGTGAAGGGCATGCTCTCCGGCTACTTTCTCGGCTGCGGAGCCGCCGTGCTGCTTGCCATCCTCATCGACCGCAGCCCCTTCCTCCAGCGCGGCCTGCTCCCCCTCGGCAATCTCGTCGCCGTACTGCCGATCGTCGGGACCGCCCCCATCCTCGTGATGTGGTTCGGCTTCGACTGGCAGTCGAAGGCCGCCGTGGTCGTCGCCGTGGTCTTTTTTCCCATGCTCGTGAATACCCTCGAGGGACTCCGCTCCAGCGACCGCATCCAACGCGAGCTCCTCCAGACCTACGGAGCCTCCTACGCCCAGACCCTCTTCCGCGTGCGCCTCCCCGCGGCCCTCCCCATGATCTTCAACGGACTGAAGATCTGCACGACCATGGGCCTCGTCGCCGCGATCGTCGCCGAGTTCTTTGGCTCCCCCATCAAGGGCATGGGCTTCCGCATCTCCACCGAGGTCGGCCGCCTCAACGTCGACATGGTCTGGGCGGAAATCCTCGTGGCCGCCCTCGCCGGCTCCGGCAGCTACGCCCTCGTTGCCCTCTGCGAGCGCCGCCTCACCTTCTGGCACCCCTCTCAACGACGAACCTGAGGATCCCCGGCACCTCCCGGTCCGGCCCGATCGACGCGTACAACCCAGCAACCCAAGAAATACCATGAAGAAGACAACCGCACTGCTCCTCGGAGGCGGCTTGGTCCTCGGCTCCCTCCACGCGAGCGCCAACGACGAGGTCACCCTGCAACTCAAGTGGGTCACCCAGGCCCAGTTCGCCGGCTACTATGTGGCCGAGGACAAGGGCTACTACGAGGAGGAAGGACTCGACGTGACCATCAAACCCGGCGGCCCCGACATCGCCCCCTCCCAGGTCATCGCCGGAGGCGGTGCCGACGTCATCGTCGACTGGATGCCGGCCGCCCTCGCCAGCCGGGAGAAGGGCCTACCCCTCGTGAACATCGCCCAACCCTTCAAGTCCTCCGGGATGATGCTGACCTGTCTCGAGGGCAACGACGTGGAGACACCGGCCGACTTCCCCGGGAAGACCCTCGGCGTCTGGTTCTTCGGCAACGAGTATCCCTTCCTCAGCTGGATGAGCACGCTCGACATCCCCACCGACGGCGGGCCGGACGGGGTCACCGTGCTCAAGCAGGGATTCAATGTGGACCCGCTCCTCCAGGGCCAGGCCGCCTGCATCTCCACGATGACCTACAACGAGTACTGGCAAGTGATCGATGCGGGCATCTCCCCCGACGAGCTGATCACCTTCAAGTACGAGGACCAAGGCGTGGCCACTCTCGAGGACGGCCTCTATGTGATGGAGGACGACCTCGAGGATCCGGAATTCGTCGACAAGATGACCCGCTTCGTGCGGGCCTCCATGAAGGGCTGGAAGTGGGCGGAGGACAATCCCGACGCCGCCGCCATGATCGTCCTCGAGAATGACGCCACTGGTGCCCAGACCGAGAAGCACCAAACCCGCATGATGCGGGAGGTCGCCAAGCTTACGGCCGGCTCCAACGGAACCCTCGACCCCGCGGACTACGAGCGCACCGTGGAGGTTCTCCTCGGCGGTGGGTCCGATCCGGTCATCACCGAAAATCCGGGCCCCGACGCCTGGACCCACGAAATCACCGACCGGGCCCTGAACTAAGGCCGCAGCCCGTCCGATCCCGTGTTTTCGGGGCGTGTCCGCAATGCGGGCACGCCCCTTTTTGGAGCCCCTCGCCCCGCGTACCCGAGCGACTCCCCTCTGCTAAACCACCCCCCGTAGCTAAGCGACCCGACCCCGTAGCTAAGCTCGTGAGAGCTTGGGCGAAGGCCGGGAACCTCCCCTGCAAGCCCCCGGCCTCCCCCGTGGTTGGCCGCCCAAGGACTCACCTCCTCGGCTACATTCCCCTTCGGTCTCTCGGGACTCCCGCACCTCGGCACTCCCCCTCGTCAGCCATCCCGCAGCTAAACTCGTGAGAGCTTGGACGAAGGCCGGGAACCTACCGTGCAAGCCCCCGGCCACCCCACCGGTTGTCCGCCCGAGGACCCACCGCCGTAGCTACGGTCCTGTCCGGCGCACTGCGTTCGTTCAATGCCCCGGCACGAAGTGGGTGGGCTCGCGACGGAGGAATTGACCGTGGCCGAGGGTGCCGGTGAACCGGCCGTCCTCGGCGACTTTCTCGCCACGGACCCAGGTCATGGCCGGGCGGCCCTGGATCTCCCAGCCCTCATAGGGGTTGTAGTCGACGGCCATGTACTGCCTCTCCGCGGAGATGGTACCGCGGTAATCGTCGTCCCAGAGAACCAGATCGGCATCCTTACCGACGGCCACCGCACCCTTCCCCTCGAGCCCGAAGATCTCGGCGGAGGCGGTCGAGGCGACCTCGACGAAACGGTGCAGGTCGAGCCGGCCTTCCTTGACTCCCTTCGTGTAGAGCACGGTGACCCGGTCCTCCAGGGAGGGAATCCCATTGGGAATCTTCGTGAAGTCCTCCCGGCCCATGTCCTTCTGCCCGTGGAAATCGAAGGGGGCGTGGTCGGTGGCGAGGGTGTCGACGAGGCCCTGCTGGAGTGCATTCCAGAGGTAGTCCTGGTTCGCCTTGTCGCGAAGGGGTGGCGACATCACGTACTTGGCACCCTCGAAGTCGGGGCGCTCCGCATCCGTCTTGTCGTGGGTGAGGTACTGGATGAGCGTCTCGATCCAGATGCGGACCCCCCGCTCGCGGGCACGCAGGCCCGCCTCGACCGACTCCCGGCAGCTCGTGTGCACCGTATAGATATGGGTGCCAAGGATTCCCGCGTAGGTGGCCAGCCGATGGACCCCCTCCACCTCGACCTCGGGCGGACGGCTGACTTCGTGGTAGCCTGGCTCGGTGTGGCCGGCGGCGATGAGGGCCTGCTGGCGCAGGGCGACGAGGTCGGCATTCTCGCAGTGCGCGGTGACGATCAAGCCGTGCCGGCCGGCGTGCTTCATCACCGCGTAGAGGTCGGCCTCGGGCAGGGCAAAGACCCCCTTGTAGGCGAGAAAGAGCTTGAGGCTGGCAATCCCGGCCCGCTGGACCTCGGCGAGGTCGCTTTCCACACCCTCATCCCATCGGGGCACCCCCATGTGGAAAGTGTAGTCACAGGCGCTCTTGCCCTCGGCAAGACCCTTCCAGTGCTCGAAGGAGGCGAGGATGCCGTCGGTGGGACCGGGCACGCACATCTCGATCAGGGAGGTGGTTCCCCCGACGACCGCCGCCTTGCTGGCGGACTCGTAGGTATCCTTGGCGTAGGTTCCCATGAAGGGGAGGTGGATGTGCACGTGGGGATCGACGAAGCCCGGAAACACATAGCGGCCGGCGGCGTCCACCACTTCGGTGCCCTCGGGAGCGGTCAGTCCGGTACCGATCCGCGTGATCGTGCCGGACTCGACGAGGATGTCCGCGCGCTGGCGGCTGTCGGCGTTGATGATTTCGGCGTTGGTGAGGAGCAGGTTGGCCATGGTCGGGAACAATTCTCGGTTGAAGATTGGGTAAGCGGAGAGGCGGCAGCGGGTTGCGGTCGGAGTCGGCGGAGAGGCGGCGCGGCTCCGGGCCCGCCCTCAGCGAGCCCAGATGTCGCCCTCGCCCGGCTGGAACCAGCGGGAGGTGGTCACCTTGCCGCGGGTGTAGAAGAGCACGGACTCGCGGCCCTGCACGTGCAGGTCTCCCATGAAGGACTCATCCCATCCGGAAAAGGGGAAGAAGGACATGGGAGCGGGCACGCCGACATTGATGCCGACCATGCCGGCCTTGATCCGGTGCTTGAACTCGCGGGCCGCCCGGCCGGACTGCGTGAAGAGGCAGGCCCCGTTGCCGTAGGAGGCACGGTTGGCCATGGCGATGGCGCTCTCGAGATCGTCGAAGCGCATCACGTTGAGGACGGGACCAAAGATCTCGGTCTTGGCGATCTCCATGGGCTCCTCGACCCGGTCGATCACCGTCGGCCCGAGGTAGAACCCGTTCGGCTCCTCCTCGCAGCGGAAGGCGCGACCGTCGAGAGCGAGCTCGCAGCCCTCGTCGACGCTTTCCCCGATCCAGCCAGCCACGTTCTCGCGGTGCTCGGCGCTGATCACCGCCCCCATCTGGCCGCCGGGCTCGCGGTCGGTCGGCCCGACCCGGAAGGAGGCGAGTTTCTCGCGCAGGCGTTCCACCACCTCGTCGCCGGCGGTGCCGATGGTCACGGCGGTGGCCGCGGCCATGCAGCGCTGCCCGGCACAGCCAAAGGCCCCGTCGCTGAGGCCGTCGACCGCCTTGGGCATGTCCGCGTCCGGCAGGACAAACACATAGTTCTTGGCACCCCCGGCCGCCTGCACCCGCTTGCCGTGCTTCGTCCCGATTTCCTGGACGATCTTGGCCACGCGGGTGGAACCGACGAAGGAAACCGCCCGGACGAGCTCGTGGGTCAGGAGGGCCTGCACGGCGGCAGTGCCCCCGTTGACGAGGTTGATCACCCCGTGGGGCAGGCCGGCCTCGTGGAGGAGCTCCATGAGCCGGATGGAGGTGAGCGGCACCTTCTGGCTCGGCTTGAGGACGAAGGTGTTCCCGCAGGCGAGGGACATCGGGAACATCCACATGGGCACCATGGCCGGGAAGTTGTACGGGCAGATCCCGGCACACACGCCCACCGGCTGGCGGACCATCTCGCAGTCGATCCCGCGGGCCACGTTCTCGAGGTTCTCGCCCTTGAGGAGCTCGGGCGCGCAACAGGCATACTCCACGTTCTCGATGCCACGGCGGAGGTCCCCCCGGGACTCGGCGAGGGTCTTGCCATGCTCGCGGGTGATCAGCCGGGTGATCTCGTCGAAGTTCGCCTCGAGGAGAGCGGCGAAGCGCATGAGCACGCGCACGCGCTCGATGACCGGGGTCTCCGCCCAGGCGGGAAGCGCGGCGTGCGCCGCCTGTACGGCGGCATCGACTTCGGCGGGACCGCTGTCCGGGGTGGCGGCAATGGTTTCCCCGGTGGAGGGATTGTAGACGGGAGTGGTCTCCACGCCCTCGGGCATGATCCAGTCGGAGCCGACGAGGTTGGGAGCGGGAGCGAGGGAGGCGGTCGTGATCATGATGGTTTTCCGGGACGTACGGGAGATGTGGGGAGTACGGGAAGTCGGGCTTCGGTTGGTTAGGGGGTCGGTCCGCGAGGGGAGGAAGGTGTTGCGGGTCGGCGAACGGTCTCAGGGATGCGCGGGGATCGGATCGATCTTCCCCTGCTCGAGGAGCTCGCCGTACTGCTTCCAGGTGAGCTCCTCCTTCCCGGTCTCGACATCCACCATCGTGATGCAGTCGTCCACCGGGCAGACGAGGGAGCAGAGGTTGCAGCCCACGCACTCCTCCTCAACGATTTCCGGGATGGGCTTCCCCTCGATGCGGCCGGGGCCGTTGCCGCGGTCCCCGGGCGCGACGAGATCAATCGCCTGGTGGGCGCCATCCTCGCAGGCGATGTAGCAGAGGTTGCAGCCGATGCACTTGTCGTAGTCGATCGCCGCAATCCGCTTGTAGTGGAGGTCGAGGTTTTCCCAGGAGTTGACGGTGGGGGCCGCCTTGCCGACGAGTTCGCCGACGGTGGCCATGCCCTTGGAGTCGAGGTAGTCGCTGAGACCCTCCTTCATCTCCTCCACGATGCGGAAGCCGTAGTGCATGATCGCCGTGCAGACCTGCAGGGAGGAGGCCCCGAGAGCGAGGAACTCGGCGGCGTCGCGCCAGGTGCCGATCCCACCGATCCCGGAGATGGGCAGGCGCACGTCCTCGTCGGCCGCGCAGGATTGCACCATGTTCAGGGCGATCGGCTTGACCGCCGGGCCACAGTATCCCCCGTGGGCCGACTGGCCGCCGACGTAGGGCTCGGGGACGAGGCGGTCGAGATCGACCTGGGTGATGCTGTTGATCGTGTTGATCAGGGAGATCGCGTCGGCCCCGCCGCGCCGGGCGGCCCGGGCCGCGGCGGTGACATCGGTGATGTTCGGGGTGAGTTTCACGATCACCGGGATCTCGGCGGCCTCCATCACCCAGCTGACGAGGGTCTCGGCAACGTCGGGATTCTGCCCGACGGCCGACCCCATGCCGCGCTCGCACATCCCGTGCGGGCAGCCGAAGTTCAGCTCGATCCCCTTGGCCCCGGCGTCCGCCGATCGCTTCACGAGATCGTGCCAGTTCTCCCGGGTGTCCGTCATGAGGGAGGCGATCACCGCGTGCTCCGGCCAACGGTCGGCGCACTCCTTGATCTCCCGGAGGTTCGTCTCCGGGGACCGGTCACTGATCAGCTCGATGTTGTTGAAGCCGACCATGCGCTGCCCGTTCACGTTGTGGGCGGAGTACCGCGAAGAGACGTTCACGATCGGGTCGCCGATCGTCTTCCAGACCACGCCGCCCCAGCCGGCTTCGAAGGCCCGGTGGCACTGGTAGGCGGTGTTCGAGGGCGGACCGGAGGCTACCCAGAAAGGGTTGGGGCTCTCGATGCCGGCGAAATGGGTGCTGAGATCTGCCATGATGGATTCCTCCTTGGTTGGTGGGAGATGAATGGTGGAGAGCCTAGAGACCGGCCTTCGCGCGGGCCCGCTCGGGCACCCGCACGGGCTCCCAGTACCCGGAGCCGGAAGGCTCGCCCGCTACCCCGTGCCGGGAAGCCTGTACGGGGCCGCTGACCTGCTCGCCGGTGAAGGCACTGTGCATGCCGCGGGCTGCCTTGCGCCCGTCGGCGACGGCGTTGACGACTTCCTTGCCGCCGTTCACGGCGTCCCCGCCGCAGTAGACACCGGCGAGGGTGGTCTGGCCGCTGGCGGGATCGATGATCACCCGGCCGGCCCGATCGAGCTCGAGGCCGGGCAGGACGGACGCCAGCCACTCCTGCTGCTTTTCCTGGCCAAGGGCCTCGATGACCATGTCGCAGGGGAGTTCGAAGTCGGAGTCCGGCACGGTCTCGACCCCACCGCCCTCGGCGGGGCGGGTCCGCCGGCAGCGGAGGGCACGGATGCCGCCCTTCCCGTCGCCGAGGATTTCCACGGGAGTGGCCTCGAAGGCGAAGTCGCAGCCGTCGCCCATGGCGAGCTCGTACTCGAAGTAGTAGGCGGACATCTCCCGGGGGGTGCGGCGGTAGACGATGGTGGCGCTCTCCGCGCCAAGCCGCTTCGCTTGGGTAACGGCGTCGATCGCGGTGTTGCCGCACCCGAGCACCACCACCTGGCGGCCGACCGGGGTCTCGTGGAGGGGGCCGGCATGAAAACTCTGGATAAAGGAGAGCGCGTCCACCACGCCCTCGAGCTCCTCACCGGGAATCCCGAGGGCACGCGTCTGGCCCAGGCCGACCCCGAGAAAGACGGCGTCGAACTCCTCGCGGAGCTGGGCAAGGGTCGGATCATTCCCGACCTCCACGCCGCAGCGGAACTCCACGCCGAGGGAGCGAATGAGGTCGACTTCCTGCAGGCTGATCGCCGGCGGCATCTTGTAGTAGGCGATGCCGTAGGTGTTCAGGCCGCCGGGCTGCTCACTCTTCTCAAAGACCACCGCCTCGTGCCCGAGAAGGGCCAGCTCGGCGGCGCAGCCGAGGGAAGCGGGGCCGGATCCGACGAGGGCGACGCGCTTGCCGGACTTTTCGGTGGGCGCGGAGAAGGGCCGGATTCCGCGGTCGTAGAGGAAGTCGGTGGCGTGCCGCTGGAGACGGCCGATCTCAATGGGCTTCTCGTCCCGCGCGTTGAGCACGC
Source organism: uncultured Opitutia bacterium (assembly GCA_913056175.1). Lineage (GTDB taxonomy): Bacteria > Verrucomicrobiota > Verrucomicrobiia > Opitutales > Puniceicoccaceae > CAJXLM01. Next base: position 21,979 of record CAJXLM010000030.1, read on the forward strand.
AGGCTCCCTCGCACAGCACGTCGGTCGGGCAGACGCGGGCACAGCTGGCCCCGAGAATGTTCGCCTCGAGAATGGTGCGCCCGGCCGCTTCGTCCTTGGCATGCTCGATCTTCTTGATGAATCCGGGGATGTCGATGCCGGTGGGACAGGCGGTGATACAGGGGGCGTCGAAGCAGTTGAGACAACGGCTGGCCTCCACCCGGGCCTGCTGCTGGGTGTAGGGAGGCTCCATCTCGGCCATGTTGGCGGCGGCGGTGAGGGGGTCGAGCTGTGGTTCGAGACTCATAAGCGGAACAGGGAGGGGGAAGAATGCTTTGCGGGCGGGAACTTTCGTGGGACGGGCGACGGCCGGGTGCAGTGGCCCCGGCTCAGCCGGCCACCGAGTCCGCCTCGGCGAAGGCGAGGTCGAGCACTTCGAGGAGGAAGTCGATATCGCCCTCGTGGACGCACATGGGCGGGGTGATGCGCAGGATGTTGCCGTCGAGCCCGCCCTTACCGATGAGGACGCCGAGCTCCCGGCATTTCTCGAAGACGGCGGTGCAACGGGCCTTGGAAGGAGCCTTGCTCCCGGAGTCGGCCACCATCTCCACCCCCACCATGAGACCCTTGCCCCGTACCTCGCCGACCGATTCGTAGCGGTCGACCATCGGGCGAAGCCCACCGAGGAGCCGCTCGCCGAGGACCGCGCAGCGTTCCTGGAGATTCTCCTTCTCGATCACCTCGAGGACGGCCTTCCCAATCGCGCAGGAGACGGGGTTGCCGCCAAAGGTGTTGAAGTGGATCCGCTGCTGGACGACCGAGGCGATCTCGGGGGTGGTCACCACCGCGGCGAGGGGGGCCCCGTTGCCGATGCTCTTGGCCATAGTGACGATGTCCGGTACCACGCCCTGGGTCTCGAAGCCCCAGAAGGCCTCGCCGGTGCGCCCGAAGCCGGCCTGCACCTCATCGGCGATGGTCACCCCGCCGTGCTCCCGCACGATCCGGTAGGACTCGCGGAGGTAGCCATCCGGGAAGACGACCACGCCACCGACGCCCTGGATCGATTCGGCAAAGAACGCCGCCACCTGGCCGGAAGTACCGTAGCGGATGGTTTCGCGAATGTCCTCGGCGTACTTCGGCCCGGCCTCGGGGTCGTCGTGACCGTAGCGCCCGCGGTAGGGATCGGGATGGAGGGCGTGGTGGACGCCGAAGGAATGCGGGAAGTTGAACTTCCAGGAGCTGTGTGCGGTCAGGCCCATGGTGCCGCCGGAGCCCCCGTGGTAGGCGTTGCGCAGGGCAACAATGTCGAAGTTGCCGGTGTAGACCCGGGCCATCATCATGGCGAGGTCGTTCGCCTCCGACCCGGAGTTCACGAAGTAGCAGACCTTGAGGTCCCCGGGCATCTTCGAGGCGAGATGCTCGGCATACTCGGCAATGACGGGGTTCAGGTAGATGGTGGTGGTGTGCGAGACCCGCTGCATCTGGCGGTGGGCCGCCTCCACCACATGCGGGTGGGCATGGCCGACACCAACGGTGACGATCCCCCCGAAGGCATCGAGGTAGCGGCGCCCGTTGTCCTCGTAGAGGTACTGCATGTGCCCGTCGACGATCTGGATGGGCTGGCCGTAGTAGAGGAAGAGACCGGGATTCAGGTACTGCTGGCGGAGGGCGAGGGTCTCCTCGCGGGAGGGCCCCTCGTAGGGAGGCGGGGTGTAGTCGCAGGGGGGAAGGGAGGGCTGGGTCTGGACCGTCATGGCGGGGAAGTCGGAGGGATTGTGGTTGGAGGCGAAGGTGGTTCGGAAAGGAGAACCCGGGAAAAGGCGGATCGGGAAGGCCGGATCAGGACCGGCGGGCCAGCCAGTGGAGGGCCTTCTCGACGAGGCGGTCGTAGGCTTGTACGGACTGGGCGAGGTGCTCCTCGCGGGTGTCCTCGATCTTGTTGTGACTGATGCCGTACAGGCTCTGCACGAACATCATGACGGTCGGGATGCCGACGCGGGCGGGCTCGGCCGCATCGTGAAGGGGTCCGGAGGGAAGGCGAAGGGACTCCCCGGCGACTTCCCGGATGGAGTCATCGCACATCCCGATGAGTTCGTCGTCGAAGAGGATGGGGTCGATGTGCCAGAGGCGCTTCCACTCCACGGTACACCCGGCCTCCCCGGCAAAGCGCTCGCTGGCCTCCTTCGCCTCGGCGAGCATCCGGGCGAGGGATTCCGCATCGAGGTGGCGCTGGTCGAGGGTGATCGTGCACTCGGCGACCACGCTGGTCACGATGCCGGGCTGCGTCCGGCAGGACCCGATGGTGCAGACCCCGCCGTGCCGCTCGGTGATCGCGTAAATCTCCGGGCTCATCCGGGCAGCCGCCAGAAAGGCGTCCTTCCGCTTGTTCATGGGGGTACTCCCGGAGTGGGCGGCCTGCCCACGGAAGATGATCTCGTGCCGCTCCACGCCAAAGGTCCCGAGCACTGCCCCGAGGGGGAGGTCGCGGTCGAGGAGCACGGGGCCCTGCTCGATGTGCAGCTCAATGTAGCCGCCGGCCTCCGCGAGCTCCCGGCCGGACTCCCGGATCCTCTCGAAGTCAATGCCGTGCTCGGCGAGGGCATCGGGCAGGCGGACGCCGTCCCGGTCGACGAGGCGACGAGCCTCCTCCATATCGATGGTCCCGGAGCAGGCCGAGGACCCGAAGAGGCTCTTCCCGAAGCGGGCACCCTCCTCGTCCGCCCAGTCCACGAGCCGGACGGTCACCGGGGGCTCGGTCCCGTAGGTCGCCACGATCCGGCGCAGGGTCTCGAGGGCGGCGAGGGTGTTCAGGCACCCGTCCAGCCAACCGCCGTTTGGCACGGAGTCGATGTGGCCGCCGAGGAGAAGGGCGCGCTCCGACGCGCCGGCGAGGGTCGCCCAGAGGTTGCCGGCCTCGTCCGTGTGGACCTCGACGGGCAATTCCTCGAGTTTCGCCTGCAGCCAGGCGCGGGCCTGCGCCCAGACGGGAGTGAAGGCAACGCGGTGCGCTCCGTCCTCGTCGCCGGTGAGGGCGCGCAGTTCCTTGAGTTCGTCAATCGTTCGTTGGGGATCGAGTGGGGTCGCCATGGAAGAAAACGGGCGGGGGAAGCAAGCACCGCGCCAAGAGCGCAGAAAGAATCCTCTGTTGTAGGGGTATTGTGGAAATATTAGCCCGACCTACCCGTCGACGCCAGCCGGAAAATTCGGGTCCTCTATCCGGAAGCAAGTTCCAGCCCGAGGGCCTCGGCAACCGGTCGACAGTAGAGGCGGCCCTCCGCCACGGAGAGCGCCGGACGGAGGGGAGACCCTTCGGAGTGGACCCCCTCCCGACCCTCGGCGGCCAGTCGGCGGAGATAAGGGAGGGTGACGTTGGTGAGGCCCTGGGTCGCCGTCCGGGAGTAGGCGCCGGGCATGTTCGCGACGCAGTAGTGGACAATCCCCTCCTCCACAAAGGTCGGTGCCTCGTGGGTAGTCGGCCGGGAGGTCTCGATGCAGCCGCCCTGGTCGATGGCGATGTCCACGACCACGGAACCTTCCCGCAGGAGGGAAAGCGCGGAGCGGCTCACGAGGTGCGGTGCCTTCGCGCCGGGCACGAGGACCGCCCCGACGACCAGGTCGGCGGTGGGGAGAAGCTCTTCGAGGGTGGCGGGGGAGGAGAAGGCGGTGCGGAGGTTGGGCGGGAGGGTCAGGTCGAGAAAGCGCATCCTCTCGGGATCGATCTCGAGGAGGACGACCTCGGCCCCGAGCCCGCCAGCCATGCGGGCGGCACTGACTCCGGCCGTTCCTCCCCCGAGCACGAGCACGCGGGCGGGCAGGACGCCGCTGATCCCGCCGAGGAGGACGCCGCGCCCTCCCTGCGGGCGGGCGAGGTGGTGGGCCCCGACGAGGGCCGACATCCGGCCGGCGATCTCGCTCATCGGCTCGAGGAGGGGCAGCTTGCCGTCCCTTTCCACCATCTCATACGCCATCGCGGTGCACCCGGAGGCGAGCAGGCCTTCGGTGAGGCTGCGGCTGGCGGCGAGATGAAGGAAGGTGAAGAGGAGATGGTGGGGCCGGAGGCGGGCGACTTCCTCGGGGAGGGGCTCCTTCACCTTGACGAGCAGCTCGGCCCCGGCGAAGACCGCGTCGGCAGTGTCCACGAGCCTGGCCCCGGCCGCCCGGTAGTCGGCGTCGGCGAAACCGGCTCCCTCCCCCGCGCCGCTCTCCACGAGGACTTCATGTCCGTCCTCCACGAGTTGCCGGGCCCCGGCGGGCACGAGCGCCACGCGGTCCTCCTGGGCCTTGATTTCTCGGGGGATGCCGATGCGCATGGGGTCAGGAGGTTTGGGGTAGGAAGCGGCCGCGGAAAGGGAAGGTCCCACAACGGAGAGGGTGCAGGCGACTCATACCTCGGTGAGCGGTCCGTAGGTTTCCGGCCGGCGGTCGCGGAAGAACTGCCAGGTGTTGCGGACCTCGCGGACGAGATCCATGTCCATGTCGTGCACGAGCAACTCGTCCTGGTCCCGGCTGGCCTCCGCCTCGATCTGGCCGCGCGGGTTCACGAAGTAGCTCTGCCCGTAGAACTCCCCGATGTTCCAGGGGGCTTCCCAACCGACGCGGTTGATGGCCCCGATGTAGCAGCCGTTGGCCACGGCGGAGGCCGGTTGCTCGAGCTTCCAGAGGTACTCGGACAGGCCCGCCACAGTCGCGGAGGGGTTGACGATGTACTCGGCCCCGTTCAGGGCGAGCGCCCGCCAGCCCTCGGGAAAATGACGGTCGTAGCAGATGTAGACGCCGATCTTCCCGTAGCGGGTGGAAAACACGGGCCAGTCGGTGGATCCGGGCTTGAAGAAGAACTTTTCCCAGAATCCGGCCACCTGCGGGATGTGGGTCTTGCGGTACTTGCCGAGATAAGTGCCGTCGGCGTCGAGGACCGCGGCGGTGTTGTAGTAGACCCCGGTCATCGCTTCCTCGTAGATCGGCACGACGATCACCATCTGGTGCTTGCGGGCTTCCTCCTGGAGCCGCCGGGTGGTCGGCCCGTCCGGGATGGGCTCAGCCGCGGCGTACCACTTGCGATCCTGGCTGGGACAAAAATAGGGCTGGGTGAAAACCTCCTGGAAGCAGAGCACCTGCACGCCTTTCTTCGCCGCCTCCGCAATGTAGGGTAGGTGCGCCTCGAGCATGGCCTGCCGGATGGTTTCCGGCTCTTCCTCCGTGCTCGCCTTGAGGGCCATCTGGATGAGGCCGCCGCGTAGAAGGCTCATGGTACTGTCCTCCGTTTCTTGGGTGGGTTGGGGAGATACTGCAGTGAGAGAGGCCGCCGAAGCATCCAAAGGTCGGCACGGATGGCAAATCCGAATTGCAGGGAGACGCACCGGATCGACCAACCCCGCAGCAACGGGTCGACCTGCCCGGCGGGCTTTGCGTTTGGCCGGGAAGCGTGGTATCCGATTCGGATGAAGGTCGGAAGGTCACCCTCCCCACGAACCACGAAGGCTTGTCGGCCCACGGAGACCAGCCCGCGAGCGGCCAAGGGGCCCGCCTCCTGCACCACCGCTGGATCCTTCCCGGGAGAGGTCGCGTGAGCTCGCCGGCCAACCGCACTTACGACCTCACCTCCGGCTCCCTCTCCGCCCATTTCCGGAGGCTGGCGGTGCCCGCGGCGATCGGGATGGTCTTCAACACACTCTACAACGTGGTGGATACCTTCTACGCGGGCCGGATCTCCACGGAGGCCCAGGCAGCCATGGCCATCGCCTTCCAGGCTTTCTTCCTGCTCAACGCGGTGGGATTCGGGCTCGCTGCAGCCATGGGTGCCCTCGTTGGCAACGCGGCAGGCCAGCGGGACGGGGAAGGGGCGCGACGCTTCGCCGCCCAGGGGCTCGGCTACGCCGCCCTTGCCTGCGTGGTTCTCTGGGGAGTCGGCTCGGTGGTCGGCCCGGCCCTCATCCGCCTGATCTCCGCACCGGGAGGCTACCGGGAGGCCGCTTTCCTCTACTTCGGCGTGCAGATGCTGGCCCTGCCGGGATTCGTGGTGGGATTCGCCGCCAATGGAATCCTCCGTGCCCAGGGCGATACGGTTTCCCAGCAGCGCGCGCTCATCGTCGCCTTCTTCGCCAACATCGGTCTGAACCCGCTCTTCATCTACGGGGTGCCGGGCCTCGTCCCGGCGCTGGGACTGAACGGGATCGCGGTGGCCACGGCCGTCAGCCAGACGGGGGTGATGGCCTACCTGCTTTTCCGGGTGAACCGCACGGAGGTCGGTCGCGCCCTCCGGTTGCCGGAGCTGCGCCCGCGGATCAACCCCTACCGCCAGATCACCGCACAGGCCCTTCCCACGGCTTTCACCATGCTCGTCCTCTTCGTGACGGGGTTCGTGGTGCAGTACTACCTCAAGAACTTCGGGGACGCCGCCGTCGCCGCCTACGGGGTCGCCCTGCGGGTCGAGCAGCTCTTCCTGTTGCCGGTCTTTGGCCTGACCACGGCCTTGCTCCCGATCACCGCCCAGAATTTCGGCGCCGGGGAGCCGGACCGGGTGCGCTCCGCCCTGTTTACCTGCTGGAAGTACGGCTGGATCTTCATGGCGGTGGCCTGCCCGATTCTCTGGGTGGCCGGACGACCCATCCTTTCCCTCTTCACCAACGACCCGGAGGTTCTCCGGATCGGCGCCTCCTACCTGCGGGTGGACGGGGTCATCCTGCCGGCCTACATGATGCTCTTCGCGATCAATGCCTTCCTCCAGGGTCTGAAAAAGCCGGTCTGGTCCCTCTGGATCGGGCTCTACCGCCAGGCCTTCGCGGTCGCCTTCTTCGCCTGGGTGTTCGTGCAGGGATTCGGGCTGGGAATCTGGGGGGTGTGGTTCGGGATCGCCACCGCAGTGGTCACCGGTCTCCTCCTCGCCCTCTTCGTCACCCACCGCGTCGCCACCCGGCTGCTCGGCGGATTCTGGCGTCCTCCCGCTCCCCCCCGGATGGCCGAGGCCGGTGGGCAAGGGTGAGGGGCTTGCCCGCCGGCGGGTCGCCCTCCCCCACCCGCCGGCGGCCCGCGAACGCTCTCCGGCGGCTTTCCGGAGACGACCTCAGGACCCAGCCGCCCTCTTTCCCCGCTCGAGAAAGGCCACGGCAAGGCGCAGCCTCCCGAAGCCGATCTGGCCCTCCAGCGCGTCGAAGAGGGGCCGCAGCGGATAGGAACCGTGCTCGCGGAGCGCCTCCCCCACCCGCTCGAGCTCCCCGGGGGAAACAAAGCCGTCCGGATCGGTGAGCTCCCCGCTCTCCACGCACTGGGCGAGGTGCGTCTCGATCGTGGTGGTCTGCAGCCCCCGCTCCCGGGCGATCGCGGCGACACTCCTCCCTTCCCGGAGCATCTTCAGCGAGGCGAGGGCCGAGGGCGGACACCCGCCCGGGGAGCGACCCGGCGAAGCGGGTGAGGTGGATCCTCCCCGGCCTTCGGACTCCTCCAGCGGGGCGAATTCCTGCCGCTCGTGTTCGCGCAGCCAGTCGCGGACAAGCCCGAGGAGGGCCTCCCCGTACTCGTGCACCTTTTTCTCTCCCATCCCGGGAATCCGCAACAGCTCGGCGGCGCTCTGCGGATAACACCGGGCGAGATGGCGCAGGCCGGCGTCCCCGAGAATGATGTAGGGAGGGACCCCCCGCTCCTCGGCGAGCTCCTTCCGCCAGGCCCGCAGCCGCTCGAAGAAAGCCTCGTCACACGGAATGGAGCCGGCCGCCGAGGGGCGGCGCTCCCGGCCCGCCTCCGCGGCGGAGTCCGCCACCCGGATCGGCCGGACCCGGATACTCGTCCTCTCCCGCAGCACCGAGCGGCCGCGCTCGCTGAGACGCACGGTCGAGTAACCGTCGTCCGACTGGAGGAGATAGCCCTTCTGCAGGAGTTGCTTGCCGAGCGAGCGCCAGTAGGCCTCGGGCTGGCCCTCCCCCAGCCCGTAAGTCGGGAGCTGGTCGTGCCCGAGCGAGCGGATCCGCTCCTTCCTCGACCCGCGCAGGACCGCCACGGCGTGCGAGAGCCCCATGGGACAACGGGCCCGGTGGATCCGGTGCACGCAGCTCATCAACATCTGCGCCTCCCGGGTCGCGTCGACTTCCTCCCCTCCGCTCTCGCAGTTGTCGCAGCCCCCGCAGTTGTCCTCCGGGTAAGTCTCGCCGAAGTGGCGGAGGAGATCCGCCCGGCGGCACTCGACCGATTCCGCGAAGTCCACCATGCGCCGGAGCTGCTCCCGCGCGATCCGCCGGGCCTCCTCGTCCTCGATCTCCCGCAGGAAGCGCTCGATCTTCGCGGCGTCCCCGGGGGCAAAGAGGAGGATGCACTCGGCGGGCAGCCCGTCCCGACCGGCCCGGCCGGTCTCCTGGTAGTAGCTCTCCAGGTTCTTCGGAAGGTCCGCATGGAACACGAAGCGCACGTCCGGCTTGTTGATCCCCATCCCGAAGGCAATGGTCGCACAGATCACGGGGGCGTCGTCCCGGAGAAAGGCCTCCTGGTTGGCCGCCCGCTCCTCCGGGGACAGGCCGGCATGGTAGGGGCGCGCGCTGATCCCCGCCGCCCGCAGGTCGCCCGCGAGTTTTTCCGCACCCTTCCGCGATTGGCAGTACACGATGCCGGCCGCTCCGGGACGCGCCCGCACGAGATCCACGACCTGACGGCCCACCCGCCCCTTCGGAAGGACGCGGTAGTGGAGGTTGGGACGATTGAAACTGGCCACGTACACGGGCGGATCCTCGAGGCGCAACTGGTCGACGATATCCCGGCGCACCCGCTCGGTGGCCGTCGCTGTCAAGGCCAGCACCGGCAAGCCGGGAAAGAGGGAGCGCAGCTCGCCGAGCTGGCGGTACTCGGGCCGGAAGTCGTGCCCCCACTCGCTGATGCAGTGCGCCTCGTCGATGGCGATCGCCCGGAGGGAGAGCCGCTTCAACCAGTCCGCGAATCCGTCGAGGAAAAGCCGCTCGGGAGCGAGGTACAGCAAACGGTACCGCCCGGCCTCCAGACCGGCCGTCCGCTCCCGCACCTCCGTCGCCTCCAGCGAGGAATTCAGGAAAGTCGCCTCCACCCCCGCCGCTCGCAGCTGGTCCACCTGATCCTTCATCAAGGCGATCAACGGGGAGATGACGAGGGTGAGCCCTTCCTGCTGCACGGCCGGCAACTGGTAGCACAGGCTCTTCCCTCCCCCGGTCGGCAGGATCGCCACCGCATCCCGCCCGCCCCCGAACGAATCAATGATCTCCTCCTGCAGCGGCCGGAACTCCCCGAAGCCGAACACCCGCCGCAATACCTCCCGCGCATCGTCCCTTTTGCTCATGCCGGCATCCCATCGGGGAGGGAACAATTGTGCAATACTAATTTCCACCTCACCGGCCTCCGGGGAACGGTCGAGGGATCCGGGACGAGCCGGTGGCGCCTGCCCTCGCGCGGAATCCAAGGGATAGGACGCTCGATCCAACAGCCCTCTCCTCCCTGGTCCCTTTCCGGTCGGGGGATCGAGGGATCCGGCTTGGTCCCGGCGATTACCCTCCTCTTCCCCACGGTGATGGCTGGTTCATGTATTTCCGGAATGAGAAATCCATTTCGTCCAGGGAAGCGTGTGCCTGCTGCCGGGCCGGAGAGCATGGGCCCACTCCACGCTCTCTCGGCTCCCGCGAACCGCCCGGGGGAGTGGGAGGACCGGGAAGGGCGAATCGATGCCGAGGAGAGTTTCGGCTTTTCCCGGCGTAGGTGGATGCGTTGAGGTGGCGGGATGGTGGCGAAGGAGTTTCGGTTTCGAGGGCACGAGGGTTCGGAGTTGCGGGCGCGGTTGGACCGCCCGGCGGGAAGGGTGCGGGCAACGGCCCTTTTTGCGCACTGCTTCACCTGCAGCAAGGATCTTGCGGCCGCGCGTCGGATCGCCGGTCGGCTGGCGGCCCGGGGAATCGCGGTGCTGCGTTTCGACTTCACGGGACTCGGTCATTCCGGAGGGGAATTCGCGAACACGAACTTCAGCTCGAACGTGGAGGACCTCGTCCTCGCGGCGGGGGAGCTGGAGCGTCGGCTCGGGCCACCGCAGATCCTCATCGGGCACAGCCTGGGCGGTGCAGCGGCCGTGGCGGCGGCGGTCCGCTTGTCCTCGGTGCGGGCGGTCGTCACCATCGGGGCGCCCGCCGATCCTTCCCACGTGGCCGGAGTGTTCGGGGGGAAGGTAGAGGAGATCCGGGCAAAAGGGGAGGCCGAGGTGGAGCTGGCTGGGCGTACCTTCACGATCCGGCACCAGTTCCTCGAGGACATCGCCGAGGCCCGGCTCGAGGAGGATCTGGGGAAGCTGGGTGCGGCACTCCTGGTTCTGCACGCACCCCGGGATGAGATCGTGGGCATCGACGAGGCGGCAAAGCTGTTCGGGGCGGCACGCCATCCGAAGAGTTTCGTAACCCTCGACGACGCGGACCACCTGCTCCGAAGGGAGGCGGACGCCGAATACGCGGCGGAGGTCATCGTGGCGTGGTCGGCCCGGTACCTCGATCTCGCTTCGGAGGAACGTCCCCCCACCGCTCCCGAGGGAGTGGTCCGGGTGACGGAGGCCGGGGGGCCGGGTTTCCTCCAGGACATCACGGTCGACGGTCGGCACAGCCTCCTCGCCGATGAGCCGGAGGAACTCGGGGGCACCGACCGCGGACCCAGCCCCTACCAGTTGCTCGCCGCCGCACTCGGTGCCTGCACCACCATGACCCTCCGGATGTACGCCTCCCACAAGGGCCTTCCCCTCGAGGCGGTCACCTGTGACGTGACCCACGACAAGTGCCACCGGGAGGCGGCGGAGGATCCCGGCGGAGCGGCGGGTAGGGTCGATGTCTTCCACCGGATCCTCCACCTGCGGGGCGAGCTCGACGATCCGACCCGGGAGCGTCTTCTCGCGATCGCCGACCGGTGTCCGGTCCACCGCACCCTGCACTCGGAGGTCCGCATCGAGACGGAGCTCGGCCCGTAACGGGCAAAACGCGGGGGGCGGGAGAACGCGGCGGGCGGGAGCGCGTTCCGCATTCCGCGCTCCCGCCCGCCACCCCCGTCAGCCCCACCCCACTCCCGCCCGGGGAGCTACCCCAACCGGGCTAGTCCAGCCGGGCCACCTCCTCGACGATTCGCTCGGCGGACCAACCCTCCGGGGTGAGGTTCTCGGCGGCGAGCCACTCGGGGTTGCTGATCCGGGAGGCGTAGCGATCGGCGCGGTCACAGAGAATCGTGGCCACCTGCTGGCCCGGGCCCAGGTCGAGGGCCGCCCGGACCGCCCCGGCCACGTTGATGCCGCACGACGTGCCTAAGTAGAGGCCTTCCTCACGGAGGAGGTGGTAGACGATCTCAATGAGGATCCGGTCGGGCACGCGGACGGCCCCATCGACCGGAGTGCCCTCCACATTCACCGTCACCCGGCCCTGCCCAATCCCCTCGGCAATGGAATCACCGTCATCGAAGTCGGTGTGGCCGTGGGTGAACCAGGACCACATGGCCGCGCCCATCGGGTCGGCGCAGTACACCCGGACGTCCGGATTGCGTTCCTTCAACGCGAGGGAGACTCCCTTGAGGGTGCCGCCCGTGCCAATGGCCGTGGCGAAGGCGGTGATTCCGCCCCCCGTCTGTTCCCAGAGCTCCGGGCCCGTGGTCCGCTGGTGGAAGGCGGCGTTCGCCGGGTTGTCGAATTGGTTGGCGTAGTAGGCTCCGGGAATCTCGGAGGCGAGCCGGGCAGCGACCTTGTTGTAGTTGCCCGGCTCGCGGAAGGGGGCCGGCGGCACCAGGCGTACCTCCGCCCCGAGATGGCGGAGCAGGGCAATCTTTTCCTCACTCTGGCTGTCCGGCACCACGACCACGGTGCGGTAACCGCGGGCCAGGGCCACAACGGTAAGCCCGATCCCCGTATTGCCGGCGCTCCCCTCGACGACCGTCCCACCCGGAGCGAGCAGCCCCCGCTCCTCCGCGTCGAGAATGATCCCGAGGGCTGCGCGATCCTTTACGGAGCCCCCCGGATTGAGGAACTCTGCCTTCCCGTAGAGGTCACTGCCGACAGCGGCCGAGAGTTTCGGGAGCCGAATCAACGGGGTGTTGCCGATCGCCTCACAGAGTCCGTTCACGGGAGAGGGTGCGCTCATGCCGGCGAGGAAGGACACCCCGGACCGGGAAGACAAGAGCGCGCCCTGTCATAGGCGGACGGGGTCGGCGCGCCGCCCTCCGGCAAAGATTCGACCCGGGACCGGGAAGAGGACAGCCTTGCGGCAAAGCCAACGGGATTTTCCCAATCTTCTCCTCTCCCGAAGTTTGCCATCCTCCTCCCTTTGTCCCCCTGTGACCCCCTCCCTGGAAACCGTCAACCCGTCCACCCCCGCCCGTATCGCGACCGTGGCCCGACTCGCCCGCCTCATCTGGCGGGAGCACTACTCCCCAATCATCGGGGCTGCCCAGGTAGAGTACATGCTCGCGAAATTCCAGAGCGAGGAGGCGATCGGATCGGCCCTCGCGGCCGGGCAGGAGTACTGGTTGCTGCGGGTCGACGGCGAACCGGCCGGCTATCTCGGACTGGCTCCCGATCCCAAGGAGGCCGAGGCCTGCCAGCTCTCGAAGATCTACGTGCGAGCGGAAAGGCGCGGCGGCGGATGGGGAAGGATGCTCCTGCAGAAGGCGGAGGAACGGGCGGCCGCCTGGGACCGACCGGTCCTCTGGCTGACCGTGAACCGGCACAACACCGAATCCCTCCGATGGTACCAGCGGCGCGGCTTCCGCGTCCGGGAGGAGGTGGTTGCCGAGATCGGCGGTGGGTTCGTGATGGACGACTACCGGTTGGAGAAATCGGTCGAGGGGCCGGACAGGTAAAAGGCTCGGAAACGGGCAATTCTTCTCGGCGGAAGGTGTCGACCGGAAAGATTCCGGGGAGTTTTAATGACAGGAAATACAACTCTGTTTACTGTTGTCTTGCCCCGCAAAAGATGGGCCGAAGCTGACAGGGACCGAGGTCCTGAAGGGAACAACCAATCGGCGGCCGACCGGGTAGCCCTCCGCCCGCAACGAGATGGACCCGATCGCTCCGGGCGTTCGTCCAATCGAGGAGAACGGTGTGGCCGGAGCCGCCGCCCGCTGGCTCGCGCGCCCCTCCACCTCGCGGTAGTCTTTCGGGTGAATCCCCCGTAGACCGCCCCGAAGCTAGCCAGCGCGATCCCCACGATCCGTGTCACGCGGTCGGATCACGCAGGGTGGTTCGCGGTCTCCTTACCGAGCCCACCATCGGTGAAAGAAACTCCTTCGAGGAACCCGCCGCCGGGCCACTCCCCTGATGCCAGGCCAGCGAGCACGACCCTTCGCTCCCGACCCCGCCGCAAGCACCCCCCTCCTGCGCCCCCCGCCATAATCCACGGACCATCGTCCACACCAACACTGAAACCGAAAGCCACGGAAACACCGGCACCTCAACAGGGAGACCCCGGCAACAGAGCACGGAAGCGCCGAAAGGCGCGGCACGGATGTGCCGCAGGCATAGAGCATGGGAGCGCTATGGAGTGCAGCAGAGATAGGCCGCAGGGCCGGCAGAAAAGGGCCGGAAGGCGCAGCCTCGTTGAATTCCCCGGTAAATCCCGAACCCACACCCTGCCGCGGCCGCCCCCGCCGTAGGCCCCGCCCGCTCCCATGCCACCCCACAGGCGCTCCCCTGCCCGCGAGCCCCCTACGCTCCGATCCCCAAAGCCACCCCGGACGCCCCGCCACCCCGCGCGACCACCCCAAGCCGAAGCGCAGGGAAGCGCCGAAAGGCACAGCATCGATGCGCCGGAAGGCGCGGCATGGATGTGCCGTGAGGCAC
>CAJXLM010000031.1 GCA_913056175.1 uncultured Opitutia bacterium
GCAACCGGTCCACCAGCTCACTCCGCACGTAGTACACCCCACTCCCCTCCACCTTGTAACGCGCCATCCGCATCGTACCTCCATTCAAAACGAAACTTCCCTCTTTGCAAGCTGAATGTGGGGGACAGACCTGCAGACTTGCCTTGTTTTTGCCGAGGAGGGGCGTGTGGTGGTTGGGGGGGCTTTTCCCGGGGCGAGGGTTTCGCGTTTTTTTGGGGGGGGCGGGGGTTTGCCGGGTGGAGCGTCGTGGTTTGATCGGTTGGAAGGAACGGGCGTGGGGGCGGAAAGTGGGGGTGGGTCAGGGGAGAGCGGGGAGGAGCAGGCGGAGGCCTTGGGGGGGGGGGCCGGCGAGCCACTGGGAGGTGAGGCGGTCGTCGGTGTCGAGAGTGACGGTGACCGTGTATTCGGGCGGGTAGGGGAGGGTGGCGCCTTTGGGGAGGAGGTTCTGGAGGTCCTCGGGGGTGGCCGGCTGGATGAGGATCCGGCGGAGGGGCCAGCGGGTTTCCTCGCGGAGGGCGAGGCGGGCGTGCTGTCGGGTGGCGGGGGGGACTCCCGGGGCGAAGGCGATCAGCTCGTAGAGTTCGGCGGCTTTTCCCGCGTTGTGGAGGCGTTGGTAGGTTTCGCGGAAGGCGCGGACTTCCGGAGGTTCGGTGGGACCGCAGGCCGGGAGGGCGATGGCGAGGAGAAGGGCCCAAAGAATGGGGGGAGTAAGGCGCGGGCGGACGGTGGGCATGGGAGGGTGGGGCAAGAGGAGCAGTCGTGTTCTTTGGTGGACTCGTGCCATCCTTACTGGGCTCGCGGGAGATCGGGGCCGTGTTGGCAGGTTCCGGGCAGGCGTGTCCGGGGAGGCGACGGATGGCTGAGGCCCATCCTGGCAGTGCGGAGTGGTAGAGAAAGGTGGAAGGGATCTGGCGCTTCTTCCCGGGGGGCAGGGCGATGGGTTCCTGGGCAGAGGTTCATGATCCACGCATTGTGGAGTGGGTGGACCCTCCGGAGGTTGGGTTGGATTTATCGGCCGATCCGTGGGGAAGTCGGTTCTTGGAAGGGGGGGTGCGGGATGGCCCGTTCGGCCCGCTCCCTCCCTCGGGATCGGTGAAGAGGACGGAGGGAAGTGCCGCGGGGGCTGGCCGGGAGCCTTGCATGCGGACGTTTGGGGGGGAGGGAGAGGGGCGGGATGCTTCCCGGCGGGAAGGAGGGTGGGTCCGGAAAGAGCGGGCTTTTCCGGCGGGCGGGCGGGCGAGTGATCCCGCTCGCCCGAGGTGCCATCGCGGGCAAGGTCCTGACCGGCGTCCGGGGTGGGCGAGACTCTTTCCCGGGAAAAAGGTCGAGATGGATCGTGCTCCCCCGCGGGAGTGGGGAGGAAGCGGGACCCGGCTGTCGAGGAGCGCGAAGCCGGACGGGAGGGAGTCCGGGAGTGTGGCTGGGGAGCGCCTCAGAGAACTTCGACGTCGAAGGAGCGGAAGTGGTCGCGGCCGTTGGCGAAAATCTGGACCCAGATGCGGAAATGGCCCGGCTTGGTGGGGTGGAAGAGGAACTCCATCTCGGCTTCCTCGGTGATTGCGGGGTCGACGGTGAGCGGATGCATGTGGGCGTAGCCCGAGAGAGTGTCTTCGAAGGCGACCAGGTGGGCGTAGGCGTTCATGGTCTTCCCCAGAGGAAGCGGTTTCCCGTCCTCGTGGCGCAGTCGCAGCTTGATCCGGTGGTCGCGATTGGCGCGCACCCGGGAGTCGAGTCCCTCCAGGGACATTTCGATGGGAAGATCGACCAACCAATTTTCCGGGTTGCGGACCCCCGTGTCGAGGAAGCCGTCCGCAATGGCGAGTTGGCGGGTGCGTTTGGGGACGAATTCGGCGAAGTAGCGGTAATCCTCGGAGCGAGGGTGGAAGCGGACCCGGTAGAGACCGCTGTTGCCGAGGGGTTCCGGGTGGAGGTGGTGGTAGGAACCCAGTTGCCCGTCGATCAACATGAAGTGGACGCGCTTGGTATGGGTGAGAGCGAGCTCGTGGGGAAGCAGGTCCTCTCCCGAGGGATCCAGGAGGCGGAAGAGCAGTTCCATCCGACCGTCGGGGAGGCGCTCGAAGGACTCTTCCTCCAGCGCGACCGGGAAGGGTTGCTCGGCGACATTGAGGAAGGGCACTGGCGCGACGCTGCAAAGTTCTTCCTCCCCACTGAGGGAGGCGGCATTCGGGTCGGTGTCGTAGTGGAGAAACTCGCACTGACTGACCGGGATGGAGCGCAACCCGACAAAGAGGCCGGCGAAGAGGAGAGTGAGGAGCGCGGCGGTGCCGCGTCGGCGCAGGCGGGGGCTCATCCCTCGATCCTTTGCAGTTGTTGCAGCATGGCTTCCGGTGACCAGAGGCTGCCGTCCTCGCGGAGGACGATCCTCCCGTGGTCATCCAGGAGGAAGGCGGCCATGTTGTGGTTGAGGGTGCCGTCCTCGGCAAAGGCGCGGATGCCCACGGTGCGGAGGAGGGCGTCGACGGCGTCCGGAGGCCCGGTTAACAAGTCGAACTGTTCCCGGTCCATCCCATAGCTGTCCGCGTACTGGCGCAGGATGCCCGGGGAGTCGTACTCCGGGTCGAAGGAAACCAGGGCGAAGCGGACTCCGTCGATCCCGGCTTCCTCGACCTCGCGGCTGAGCCGGACCATCCGCTGGGAGGTGGCCGGGCACATGTTCGGCATGTTGCAGCGGGTAAAAATGAAGGCGACGACCGTCGGTTGCTGCTTGAACTCCCGGGCGAAGACGACCTCCCCGTCCTCGTTGAACAGAGCGACCTCCGGCCAGTAGTCACCCCTCGCGAGGATCTCCCCGCGACCGCGGCCGGCAGCCTCGCGGATGAGGCCCCGGTTCGCGCGTTGCATGGCCTGCACGCGCGGGCCGTCGAGCGGGTAGATGGTGTCGAGGCGCGGGATTTCCCCGCGGCGGTTGAGGGTGCCCTGCACCTTGCGGCCCGTGTAGTCGATCCCGGCATCGCCCGGGGAGATCCGGACCCCCTCCACGATCTCTCCGGAGGGTAGTTCCAGACGA
This sequence comes from uncultured Opitutia bacterium, assembly GCA_913056175.1. Classification (GTDB taxonomy): domain Bacteria; phylum Verrucomicrobiota; class Verrucomicrobiia; order Opitutales; family Puniceicoccaceae; genus CAJXLM01. The sequence continues at coordinate 3,029 of CAJXLM010000031.1, forward strand.
ACGGCCTGGTTTTCCTCGTCCATGGCGACCACCCGTGCCTCCACCCGCTCGATCGAGCCGGCCAGCAGGAACGTGGGGAGGACCAGCGGGGCGAGGACAAGGAGCCAGCGAAAACCGGAGAACATAAGAGGAATAAGCCAGATTTCCCTCGCGCGGGCAAGCCTGACCGCTTGGAATGCCCGCCGACTTCTTGACTTCCCCGTAGCACTGGCAGAGCTTCCTGCTCCTCATTCCATCGGTTATGGCCGCCCGAGTTTCCACTCCTCCCTCCCCTGTTTCCGAGTCCTCGACGGAGGGCAGCCCCTTCCGCTTCGGGCTCGTTCTCTTCGCCCTGGTCTGGTCTTCCGTGCTTTTATTCGCGGGTGGTTTCACCACCAGCATCGGGGCGGGCATGGCCTTCCTCGACTGGCCCCTCTCGAACGGATCCCTGAATCCCGCGGGCTGGATGCAGGATCAGGACCAGTTGGCCGAGCATTCGCATCGGCTCGCTGGGATGAAGATGGGCTTCCTTGCCCTCGTCATCGCCGGGGTCTTTGCGTGGCGGGAGAAGCGCCGGAGTGTACGGTTGCTCGCCTACGCGTTGCTGGTGGTCGTCGTCGTGCAGGGTCTTCTCGGAGGGTTACGGGTGCTGCTCGACCAGCTGAACACCGGGGCGGACTCGAACGCCGTCGCCCTCAATTTCGCGATCGCCCATGCGATCGGGGCGCAGGTGGTCGTGCTCCTCCTCGCCACCCTCTGCGTCCTCTGTGCGCGCGGCTGGTGGCGCGGGCGGGAGCAGGCCGGGCGTCCGACCTTCCTCTCCACCGGCGGAGTGGCCTTCCTCCTCCTCAGCGTGGCGATTCTCGTGGGCGCGATGACCCGGCACTACGGGGCCGGCCTCGCCATCCCCACCTTCCCGGCGGCGGAGGCCAATGGCTCGTGGATTCCCGACGGGGGAGGGTTTGCCGTGTGGGTGCACTTCACCCACCGCACCCTCGGCATCCTCGGGGGTGTGCTCGTACTCGTCTACGCTTTGCAGACCCTGGCTACCCCCGTGGCCGCTCCTCGTGTGCGGGCCTTCGCGTGGACCGCGGTGGCCCTGGTCGTGCTCCAGGTCTGGCTGGGCATCCTCATCCTGCAGACCTTCCGCAATCCCCACGTGGCCACCCTGCACATGCTCAATGGGGCGGCCCTTCTCGCCTGCCTGTGGACTTCGCTCTGCTGGCGCTACCGCGAGTGGCCCGCGGCGGTGGCGGCATCTTCCCCCTCTCCCCAGCTTTCCCAGCAGGAACAACATGCGAGCTGAAGAAGAATCCCTGAAGCCCGGACTCTCCGAGGAAGTGGCGGATCCCCCGGCAACGGCGGCGGGCGCACCTCCGCTCCCTGCGCTGCTCCTTTCCCTGACCAAGCCCCGGCTGGCCCTGCTCTCCACCCTTACCGGCGTTGCCGGTTATCTCGCGGCACCCGTCGCGGTGAGCTGGACCGCCTTTCTCGCCCTCTTTGCCGTACTCTTCCTCTCGGCCGCCGGGGCTCTCGCCCTCAACCAGTACATGGAGAGGGACGCGGACGGGAAAATGGCGCGCACCCGCGAGCGGGCTCTCCCGGCCGGACAGCTCCCGGCGCCGGCGGCCCTGGCGACCGGGCTCGGTGCCCTCGGGCTGAGCCTCCTGCTTTCCGTTGCCCTGTTTCCCTTCCTGACGACAGGTCTCGTCCTCGCGACGGTTGGCATCTACCTCCTCGTTTACACCCCGCTCAAGCAGGTCACCCCGTGGTGCACCCACCTCGGAGCGATTCCCGGCGCCCTGCCCCCGCTCATCGGCTGGTCGGCGGCGACGGGCGGGGCCGGGGGTCTCGGACTCTGGCTCTTCCTCATCGTCCTCCTCTGGCAGATGCCGCACTTCTTCGCGATCGCATGGATGTGCCGGGAGGACTACGCGGCGGGTGGGATGAAGATGTTGTCGGTGACCCACGGAGGTGGGAGTCGTCTTGTGGCCGAGAACTATCTCTATCTCGGACTCCTCTTCCCCGTATCCCTTGCCCCGGTGCTTCTCGGTCAGGCCGGATGGGTTTATGGAGCGATCGCCCTCCTTCTCAACGCGGTTTTCCTCCGGGAGGGCATTCGCTTTGCCCGCGGTGTGCGGGGGGAGGGCGGGCGGAACCGCCTCTTCACCTTCAGCTTGCTCTATTTACCCCTGCTCCTCGTGGCCCTTCTCCTGAATCGGGTCGGGTGAGGCGTCCGGTGGTCGTTTCAACCCTTTTCCTGCGGCCCGGCTCCGTCCCGTGAACTTCTCGCTTCCCGCGTTCAACGCCTTTCTCAACGGGACCGCCACCGTCCTCCTTACGCTCGGCTTTGTCTTCATCAAGTTCGGGCGCTGGAAGGCCCACCGCAACTCGATGGTGGGAGCGCTCGTGGTGAGCGCGTTCTTCCTCTTCTTCTACGTGCTGGACAAAATCCTGCGCCAAGGCGTGCACACCCAGTTCGGGGGCGAGGGCTTCTGGCAGGTCTTCTACTACGTGATGCTCATCAGCCACGTGATCCTGGCGATGATCATCCTGCCCCTGATCTTCCGGACCCTCTATCTCGCGGTGAAGCAGCGCTACCAGGACCACCGGCGCTGGGCCCGCTTCACCTATCCCGCGTGGTACTATGTCTCGGTGACCGGGGTGCTCGTGTACTTCTTCCTGTACCAGTGGTTCTGAGCGGGCGGGCGTAGCGAGGGATTCCGTGGAGGGATGGCCGCCGCGGGGAGGGTCCCGTGGCGTGGGGCGGCAAAACCGGTAGGTGCCGACCGCCGCGGCACCCCTCGATCCCATCCCGTCCTTGTCGGGCGTCGCCCCGGCGTCCCATGCTCCCGCCATGAACAGCGTGGAAGATCTCCGGAGGACTCTCGAACGCCTCGACGGGAAGCCGTACCCCGCCTACAAGGACATCCGGGGGCGTTACCGGGCCGATTGGGGGGAACTGAGCGTGGACCGCGTGCAGGGGGATCCCTTCGCGTCGCCTTCCCGCCTCTCCGTGCGCCTTTCCTCGGACGGCCTCGGGCTCGACGCCAGCCTGCGGGAATCCCCCTCGCGTCGAACCGGCGCCGAGAATTTCCTGGCGGAGACCCTCGCCCGCGGATTGGCCGGTCGCGAGGGCCGGTCCGGCTCCGGCTCCTCCGGACTCCTCCGGATCGACCGACCCGGGCAGGAGATGTTGCGGCGCACCTGTGTGGAGATCCGTGGCCCGGTCACGATTCTCCGGTTTTCCGTCGGCCTACCCGCGCAGGGGCGACGGATCCTCGGGCGGCGGGCGGCGGGACTTCTCGCCGACGAGCTTCCCGGCGAGCTCGGCCGCCTCCTTCCCGGCCGGCTCGATCGAGCGGCGCTCCAGCGGTGGGCGGACACGGTGGAGGACGCTGACTTCCTGCGGGGGGAGCTGGCGGATCGAGGCTGGGTGGCCTTTGTGGCGGCCGGGTCGGTACTTCCCCGCCGCTCGGGCGTGGACGAGCGTCCCCTCGAGGGCGCCGTGCCCTTCCTCGCCCCCGCGGAGCTCCGCGCCGAGGTGGACCTGCCGCACGCCGGACGGGTGGCCGGGATGGCCCTGCCCGAGGGGGTGACGCTTCTTGCCGGGGGCGGCTACCACGGCAAGAGCACCCTCCTGCGGGCCCTCGAGCGGGGGGTCTACAACCATCGGCCCGGGGACGGCCGGGAGCTGGTGGTGACCCGGGCGGACGCCGTGAAGGTACGGGCGGAGGACGGGCGCGCGGTGACCGGTGTGGACCTGCGCCCCTTTATCAACGACCTGCCCGGCGGTGTCTCCACCGAGTCCTTCACGACCACGAATGCCTCCGGCTCGACCTCGCAGGCGGCGGGGATTCTCGAGGCGATGGAGGTGGGGGCTCGAGTTCTTCTCCTCGACGAGGACATTTCGGCGACCAATTTCCTCATCCGCGACGCCCGCATGCAGCGGCTCGTGGCGGAGGACCGCGAGCCGATCACCCCCCTCGTGCAGCGGGTACGCGAGCTGCACGACGCGCACGGAGTGTCCACCGTTCTCGTCCTGGGCGGATCCGGGGACTACTTTGCGGTCGCCGACCGGATCCTCGTGCTCGACGAGTACCGGGTGGACGACCGCACGGACGAGGCGCACGCCCTTGCGGCGGGGGAAGGGCCCGGGCAACCCCGGCGCCCCGCGCATCTCCCGCCGGTGGCGCGGGTGCCCGATCCGGCCTCCATTCGTCCCGAGAAAGAGAGTGGGCGGGGGCGGGCGGGTCGACCGCCCAAGCGGATCGTGCGCGGCCACGACACCCGCGGGCTGACTCTCGGCGGCGAGGAAATCGATCTCTCCCTCGTGTCCCAGCTCGTCGACCCCGCCCAAGTGCGGGCCATCGGTGGGGCGCTGGTAGCGGCGCGGGACCGCGGGATCCTGGACGGGCGGCGAACCGTGGCGGAAGCGGCCCATGCCCTCCGGGATTGGCTCGAGGAAGAGGGTCTCTCGGTCCTGCCCGGCGAGGACCTGGCCGCCTTTCGACCGCACGAGTGGGCGGCGGCCCTCAACCGTCTACGCAGCCTGCGCCTGCGGGCGGGCGCGTAGCCGGCTACCCAGCAGGCCAACCGCGGCAAGGAGGAGAATCCCGAAGTACAGGTTCACCTGCCAGAGTTGGTGGGACTCGATCTTCATGGTGAGGGCAGAGAGGAGGGAGCTGAGCCCGAAGATGGCGAGAGTGAGGACGGCCGAGGCCGTGCCGGCGGCCTTCGGGTGGGAGGTCATGGCGGCGGCGCTGGAGGACGGCATCATCCAGCCGGCGACCCATCCGTAGAGGGAGGCGGAGGTGACCAGCGTGTAGACCGAGGCGGGCAGGAGGGCGAGCGCGGCGAGGACCGCGCAGAGCCCGAGGAGGAGCCACAGGCCGATGCGGTTGACCGACTCGAGGCCGCGCTGCCGCACGAAGTGGCGGCTGGAGAGAGTGCCGGTGATGTAGAGGAGAGCCGTGACGAGGGCGAAATAGGAGAAGACGGTCTCCGAGAAGCCGAGCTGGAAGACATACCAGAAAGGCGTGGCCGCGTAGTAGGCGATCAGCCCGCCCGTGAGGAGGGCGTAGAGGAGGGTGGGAATCCAGAAGGCGCGGCTGGCGAGAACCGTCCGGTACTGGAGGAGGAGATCGCGGAGGGAGGGTCGTCGCCGGTCCGGAAGGGTCTCCGGAAGTCGGCGGAGGGTGAGCAGGAAGAGAGCGAGCGTCATCCCGAGGAAAAGGACGAACACGGACCTCCAGCCCAGGGATTGCACCAGGTAGCCGGCCACCAGCGGGCCGACCGTGGGCATGAGGGCGACCACGCTGGAGATGACCGCCATCTTCCGGGCGAGGGTGGCCCGGTCGAAGGTATCGACAAAGAGGGCCCGGCAGACCGGGCTGATCGCACCGGCGCCGATCCCCTCGAGGCAGCGGCCGGCGATGTAGGTCGGCATGTTTGCGGAGAGGAGGATGACGATCGTGCCGGCCATGCAGACGATCAGGCTGACGAGGAGGACCGGCTTGCGCCCGTGGCGTTCGGAGAGGGATCCCCAGAAGGGTTGGGCAAGGGAGTAGCAGGCGAGGAAGGCGATGATGGACACCTGCAGGGCCGCCTTATCCGTCCCGAACTGCCGGAGGAGATCGGGAAAGGCGGGCAGGACGAACTTGAGGGCGAACCAGCCGAGGATCCAGAGGAGGGCGGGGAGGAGGTTGAGTTCCCAGCCCGGTCCACGCGAGGAAGGATCGACCGCACGGCTCATCGGGCGGAGGCAGGCGGGCTCAGGTAGCCCCTGCTCCCGCCACGGCTCGGAGAGGGGCCATCGCCGGAGGCCGGACGGTCGGACCGGGGAGCGGTTTTCGTCAGACGAACCGGAAGACCAGGGCGACCCAGATCGCGCCCACCACCACCGCGCCGAGAAGGGGGGCGCTGATCAGGGCGAGCCAAAGAAGGTTGATCCACAGGAAGCCGATGATGGAAATGAAGAGCCGGTCGCCGCGGGTGGTGTCGAGGCCGAGAATCCCGTGCTTGGGAGAGCCGCCCGGGCGAAAGATCTCGATGATGCCCATCAGGGTGATCGACCCCACGATCGCGACAATAAAAAGGCCGGTCTGCCATGTCCAGGCCATCCAGGTGAAGAAGTCCATGGTCGGGATTCCTTGGTATGAAGGGAAGGTTGGGGGGGGACGAAGCCCGGGCGGTTCTCAGACCCGCCCGAGGGCGAAGCCCTTGGCGATGTAGTTGCGCACGAAGTAGATGACGACGGCCCCGGGGATCAGGGTGAGGGAGCCGGCGGCGGCGAGGAGGCCCAGCTGGTAGCCGGAGGTAGAGGCCGTGCGGGTCATGGTGGCGGCGATCGGCTTGGCGTCGACCGCGGTGAGGGTCTTGGCGAGAAGCAGCTCGACCCAGCTGAACATGAAGCAGAAGAAGGCGGCCACCCCGATGCCCGCGGTGATCGTGGGCACGAAGATTTTCACGAAGAACTTGGGGAAGCTGTAGCCGTCCACGTAGGCGGTCTCGTCGAGCTCGGTGGGAACCCCCCGCATGAAGCCCTCGAGGATCCAGACCGCGAGGGGAATGTTGAAGAGGGTGTGGGCGAGGGCGACGGCAATGTGGGTGTCGAAGAGGCCGACGGAGGAGTAGAGCTGGAAGAAGGGGAGGGCGAAGACGGCGGCCGGTGCCATCCGGTTGGTGAGGAGCCAGAAGAAGAGGTGCTTGTCCCCGAGGAAGCGGTAGCGGGAGAAGGCGTAGGCGGCGGGCAGGGCGGCGGCCACCGAGATGATCGTGTTCAGCACCACGTAGGTGATGCTGTTCACGTAGCCCATGTACCAGGTGCTGTCGGTAAAGATGGTGGCGTAGTTTTCCAGCGTGAAGTTCTGCGGCCAGAGGGTGAGCCCGGAGAGGATCTCGTTGGTCGTCTTGAAGGACATGCTGACCAGCCAGTAGATCGGCAGCATGAGGAAGAGGATGTAGAGCAGGGGGACGTAGCGAGTGAGGCGGGCCATGGTTCGTTTCCGTAGAGGGTGGGGGTCGGGAGGTTGGACGACGGGATCGGGCGGACCCGTCTGCTCACATGGGATCGTTCTTCGTCATCAGTGTGTAGAAGATCCAACTGAAGGTGAGGACGATGAGGAAGTAGATGAGGGACATGGCCGCGGCCGGCCCGAGGTCGAACTGGCCGAGGCCGATCTTGACCAGATCGATGGAGAGGAGGGTCGTCGAATTGCCCGGCCCGCCCCCGGTGAGCACGAAGGGCTCGGTGTAGATCTTGAAGCTGTCCATGAAGCGCAGCAGGACCGCAATGGTGAGCACGTGCTTCATCTTGGGCAGCTCGATGAAGCGGAACACGGAGAGCCGGCTGGCCCCGTCGATGCGGGCGGCCTGGTAGAAGGCGTCGGGGATGGAGACGAGGCCGGCGTAGGAAAGCAGCACGACCAGCGAGGTCCAGTGCCAGACATCCATGAGGATCATGGTGAACCAGGCATCGAAGGGGTCGGAGGTCATGTTGTACTCCCAGCCGAATCCGTTGAGGGTGGCCCCGAGGAGGCCGAGGTCGGGGAGGGCGAAGATGTTCCACATTGCGCCGACCACATTCCACGGTACGAGGAGGGGGAGGGCCATGAGGACCAGGCAGACCGGCACCCAGAAGCCCTTTTTCGGCATGGTGAGGGCGATGGCCACTCCGAGGGGCAGCTCGATGGCGAGGATGATGAAGGTGAAGAAGCCCTGGCGGAGGAGGGTCGCCTGGAACCGCTCCGAGTTCATGATCTGCTCGAACCAACCGATGCCGTGCCAGAAGAAGAGGTTGTTCCCGAAGCTCTCCTGCACGGAGTAGTTGATCACCGCCATCAACGGGATGAAGGCGTTGAAGGCGACCAGGAGGAGGACCGGGGCGACGAACAGCCAGGCGCGGGGGTTTTCGGTCTTGTGGGCCATGGGAAAACGGGGTCGTTGGTGCGGTGCGGGCAGGAGGGGTCAGTTCTCGAGGAGCCAGCCGTCGGCGTAGAGGCGGGTGCGTTCCGGGTCGAAGATGACCTCGGCCTGTCCGGTGGGCGCCTCGCTCTCGTCCTCGGGAAGGATGGCGTGGAGCTTGGTGTCGCCGGCCCGGGCGAAAACCAGGCGGTAGCGTCCGGTGTCCGTGGTCTTGAGGACCTCCACCGGCAGGCCGCTCTCTCCCTTGCGGGCGAAGCGGACAAACTCGGGGCGCACCCCGATCTCGAGGCGCTCATTCCCCTCCAGCCGGGCGGGGGGATTGGCCACGGGCACGGCCGTGCCGTGGAAGGAGGGCCCTTCACCGTTCATCTCGGCGGGGAGGATGTTCATGCCGGGGGAACCGATGAAGTGGCCGACGAAGGTGTGGGCGGGCTTCTCGAAGAGTTCGACGGGCGTGCCGATCTGGACGACCTGGCCTTCCTCCATGACGACCACCTCGTCGGCGAAGGTGAGGGCCTCCGTCTGGTCGTGGGTCACATAGATCATGGTGGTCTGCACGCTCTGGTGGAGCTCCTTCAGTTTGGAGCGGAGCTTCCACTTGAGGTGGGGATCGATGACCGTGAGGGGCTCGTCGAACATGATGACGTTGACGTCGTCGCGGACCAATCCCCGGCCCATGGAGATCTTCTGCTTGTTGTCGGGGGAGAGGTTGGCGGCCCGCTGCTGGAGGAGGGGCTCGATCTCGAGCAGGCCGGCGATCTCGCGGACCCGCTCCTCGATGCGCTGCCGGGAGAAGCCCCGGTTCTTCAGGGGGAAGGCGAGATTATTGTAGACGGTCATCGTGTCGTAGATGACCGGGAACTGGAACACCTGGGCGATGTTGCGCTGGTCGGGAGTCAGTGGCGTGACATCGCGCCCGTCGAAAAGGACCTTGCCCTCGCTGGGGGTGACCAGGCTGGAGATGATGTTGAGGAGGGTGGACTTCCCGCAGCCGGAGGGACCGAGGAGCGCATAGGCCCCCCCGTCCTTCCAGGTGAAATTCATGTGCTTGAGGGCGTAGTCCTCCGGGCCCTTGGGCTCCGGGACGTAGCTGTGCCGCAGGTTCTGGAGTTCGATCGTGGCCATGAGTCCGCCTTTAGAGAGTTGCCATTTCCGCCGCCGCGCTCACCCGGGTCCCATCGGTGCGGAAGTAGAGGAAGCCGGCGGGGTTGATGTAGAACTTGTGGTCCTCGCCGATCTGGAAGGGATGGACACCGTGGCTCTGGGAGACCCAGGTGTTGCCGGAGGGGGTGGTGAAGTGGGCGACCGATTCGGAGCCGGAGAGCTCGGTCACGAGGACCTTGCCGACCAGCTCCACCGGGCTCTCGACTTCCTCCCGCGGGGAGACGAAGTGGGGCCGGATGCCGACGCGGTAGGGACCGTCCGGCTCGTCGCGGAGGAAGGCGGGGGCCTCCCAGGTGATCGTGTTCAGCTCGAGGCGGCTGCCCTCCTTGCGGATCTCGCCGGAGTTGATGGGGGGATCGGAGAAGACATCGGCCGTCTCGAAGAACTCGGGCCGGCGGTACAGCTCCTCGGTGCGGCCGAACTCGGTGACCCGGCCCTGCCGGACGGTGGCGGTGTGCCCCTCGAGGAGGAGCGCCTCGGTGGGCTCGGAGGTGGCGTAGACCACGGTGGCGCCGCGGTCGGCAAAGATGCGGGGGAGTTCCTCGCGGAGGTCCTCGCGGAGCTTGTAGTCGAGATTGGCGAGCGGCTCGTCGAGGAGGACGAGGTCGGACTCCTTGACGATGGCCCGGGCGAGGGCGGTGCGCTGCTGCTGTCCGCCGGAAAGTTGCTGGGGGCGGCGCTCGAGCATGGGCCCGAGCTTCATGACCTCGGCGGCCTCGCGGACGCGCCGGTCGATTTCCTTGCGGTCGTACTTCGCCACCCGCAGCGGGGAGGCGATGTTCTCGTAGACCGTCATGTTCGGGTAGTTGATGAAGAACTGGTGGACCAGGGAGATGTTCCGCTTCTGGGGGGAGAGCTTGGTGACATCGGCCCCGCCGAAGAGGACGCGGCCGCTGGTCGGCTTCTCCAGCCCCGCCATCAGCTTGATCAGCGTGGTCTTGCCGGCCCCGGTCTCGCCGAGGAGGACGTTGAAGCCCTCCGGGTAGAGCTGGAGGTCGGTCGCGTGGATGTGCATCTCACCGGCGACCTTCTTGGTGACTTGCTGGAGCTCGATGGCCATGGGTGCGGGGGTTCGGAAGTCGGGAGGGGCGGATAAGAAAAAGGGGGCGGTGGTGCGGAAGGAATCGGAAAAGGAGGGAAACAGCAGAAAAGGAGGGGAGCGGGGAAGGGAAAACCCGGAGAGGGGCCGTGGGGTGACGTTGGGTAGGGCTGAGAGGACGCGAAGAGGGGCGGAGAAAGGGATAACTGGGGGGCGCCCGGCGGGCCGGGCGCCCCGTTCAGTTACCGTGGAATCAACGGATTCCGTTCAGCGCTGGGCAGCGTTTACTGCCACTGCTGGATGATTTCCTCGTAGGCCATCGTCCGCCCCTGGGGCTTCTCGTTGGCCAGTTTCGGCTTCGGCGCGCCGGGCTGGTTGAACCAGTAGTCCGGATCGCGGGGCTCGTTCAGGCGGGGGCCCCAGCCGTTGTAGACGTTGCCGGCCTTGTCGGCGGCCTCCATGCGGGCCATGACCACGTCGAGCTCTTCGGCGAGACGGTCCATGGCTTCCTGGGCGTCCATGTTGCCGGCGTTGACGTTCCCGATGTACTGCCACCAGAGCTGGGCCATCTTCGGGTAGTCGGGCACGTTCACGCCCGTATCCGTCCACTTCTTCATCTCCGGCGAGCGGTAGAACTCGACGAGGCCGCCGAGCCGCGGGGCGCGCTCGGTGAAGCTCGGGCCGTTCACCGTGCTCTTGCGGATGAAGGTCAGCCCGACGTGGCTCTTCTTGGTGTCCACCGTCTTGGAGGTGACGAACTGGGCGTAGAGCCAGGCGGCCTTGCGGCGGTCCATCGGGGTGGAGTTGAGCAGCAGCCAGGAACCGACGTCCTGGTAGCCGACCTTCATGCCTTCTTCCCAGTAGGGACCGGCCGGGGAGGGAGCCATGCGCCAGAGGGGCATCCCGTCGGCGTCGACGGTGTTGTTCCCCTCACTCTGGGGGGCCACCATGTTCGCGGTGAAGGCCGTGTACCAGAAGATCTGCTGGGCGACATTCCCGGTGGCGAGGGCCGGCAGCGACTGGTAGAAGTCGTAGCTGGCCGCCTCGGGCGGAGCGTAGTTGCGGAGCCACTCATCCCACTTGCGGATCGCGAAGACCGCGGCCGGGCCGTTGGTGGCACCCCCGCGGCTCACGGAAGCGCCCTGCGGGTTGTTGGTCCCCGCTTCCATGCGGACACCCCATTCGTCGACCGGGCGGCCGTTGGGCAGGCCCTTGTCGCCGGCACCGGCCATGGAGAGCCAGGCGTCGGTCATGCGCCAGCCGAGGTCCGGGGCGCGCTTGCCGTAGTCCATGTGCCCGTAGATCCGGGTGCCGTCGATGTTCTGGACATCTTCGGTAAAGAACTCGGCGATGTCCTCGTAGGCGGACCAGTTGAGCGGCACGCCCAGCTCGTAGCCGTACTTATCCTGGAACTGCTGCTGCAGGTCCTCGCGGTCGAACCAGTCCTTGCGGAACCAATAGAGGTTCGCGAACTGCTGGTCGGGCAGCTGCCACTGGTCGCCGTTCGGGCCCTGCCCGGCTTCCGGCATGAGGAAGTCGTCGAGGTCGAGGGTCGGGCTGGTCACCTCCGAGCCCTCACCGGCCATCCATTCGGTCAGGTTGACCGCGTTCTGCAGGCGGGAGTGGGTCCCGATGAGGTCGGCGTCGTTCACGTAGGCGTCGTAGAGGTTCCGCCCGGTCTGCATCTGGGTCTGCACGGCCTGGACGACCTCGCCCTCGCCGAGGAGCTGGTGGTTCACCGTGATCCCGGTGATCTCCTCGAAGGCCGTGGTGAGCACCTCGGACTCGTACTCGTGGGTCGGGATGGTCTCGGAGAGGACGTTGATCTCCATGCCGCGGTAGGGTGCCGAGGCCTGGATGAACCACTCCATCTCCTCCATCTGTTCCGCCACGGTGATCGCCGAGGGCTGGAACTCATTGTTCACCCACATTTCCGCGGCCTCCTTGTACTGGCCGTAAGCGCCGGCCGTGAGGACCGCACCGGTCGCGAAGGCGGCCAGCCAGCGACTCCGCTGGCCAAGGCGCCCGCCGGCGACGGGGGTCGCCGATTGTTGAGGGGTCTCTTGCGTCATATGTATTCTTAGGGGGTTGGGGGTTGGTGCCCGCAGGCCTACCACGAAGGGAGGTCCGGGCGGTTGGGATTCTCTCGCCCTACTTCCCCCCGCCACCGCCCCTTCCGGGAAAGCGAGCAGCTGCGGTGATGGGTTCGAGTAGGCTGAGAAAAATGGGGCGATGAAAAGCGCATGCAACAACAGGGCCGACGGGGTCGCAGGGGTACACCCGGGAACGTGAAGAGGTTGGCGTTTTCCGGAAGTGATCGGCAAGGGCCAAAGCCGGTTCTGCCCGAATTTGCCGGGTCGAGCCGTTCTTGCGTCCAAGCAGAGGCCCGGTATTGTCAAAACACAGGATCGAAGTCCAAAAACACGAAGAAATTTTGCCGGTTTTCTCCCCAAAATCCCAATCGACCCTGCCTTTTCCAAGGGAATTCTGGGAAATCGGGTTGGGAACGGCCTTTCAGCCCGAGGCGCGGAGCAGGAGGAAGATGGAGAGGAGGATCAGGCTGGCCCCGAGGAAGCGGGCGGCGAGCACCCATCGGCCGCGCTCGCCCTCGCGGTTGCCGATGAGCGGTCCCAGGGTGGAAACCAGGACCACGGACCAGAGAGCCCGGCTGGAGTAGAGGATATTGTTGGCGGTGGGGTCGGTGTAGCTGAGGGCGATGGCAAGGAGGAGGGCCTGGAGGGCGAGCACCACCGAGCTGAGGCCGACCCAGGGGAGGGAGCGCCGGGGAAGGGTACGGAGAGGCTCGCGGAAGAACGGGATGAGGGCGAAGGAGAGGACGGCGGCGGAGAGAAAGGAGATGGGGATGTAGAGCGGGCGTCCGAAGAGCGGGGACCACTCGGAGACGAGGTTGTCGCAGAGCCCGAAGAAGAAGGCGGCGAGGAGGGCCCAGCCGATGGCGGCGAAGATGGCACGGCGGTCGCCGGCCGTCTTGGGGGAGAATCCGAGGAGGCCCACGGCGAGGGCGGCGAGGAGGACGGCCCACCAGGCAACCGGGGGCAGGTCGCGTCCGAACAGGGCGGTGCTGATGAGGGCGACGAGGATGACCTTGGTGCCCATGGTAGGCGTGACGACGGAGACATCCCCGGTCTTGATGGCGAGCAGCTGGCTGGCCTGCCCGGCGAAGAAGGCGACCCCGGCGAGCAGGGGATAGGGGAGGTACTCCCAGTGGACCGGGGTGTTCTGGAACGGGATCAGGCCGAGATTGATAACGGCCATGGCCATGTTCGTGCAGAAGAGCGTGCGCACGTAGCCGGCCCCCTCGGCGAGGGTGCGTTTGAGGAAGAGGAGCCCGAGGGCGCTGCCGAGGCCGGCGAGGAGGGCCAGCAGGAAGAACGGGCTCATGCGCGGGGTCGGCGGGCGAGGAGCCTTCCGAGGAGCATCCCGGATACCGCCGAGCCTTCCACGCGGGGACCGCCAAAGGCGTCGCCGGCCATGCCCAGCCCGAGGTCCTCCTCCCAGAGGAAGTCCCTCCCGGCCGTGCGGATGGGCTGGTTGTAGCGCCAGCGGTGGATGCGGGCGGAGAGGACGCGGTGTCCCCCGAACCAGGGGCGGGCGGCCTCGAGGAGCGGGGCCAGTTGTTCCTCCTCGGGGGCTTCCCAGTGGGTGTCACCGAAGTGGCTCGTGGAGTGGAGGGTGAGCGCAGCGCGGTCCGGGGAGAGGCCCTTTCGCTGGTTGTCCCCGATCCAGGAGAGCGGCTCCCCTTCCGGCTTCACCCCGCCCGGGGCGGGCAGGTCGGCCGGGCCATCGAGGGTGACCAGGGCGGTGAGCGAGCGGACGTAGTCCACACTGAGGAGGGCGGGCAGGCTCTCCTCGGGCAGGCGGACCCCGCCCTTGCCGAGGAGGTGGAGGGACTGGGGAAGGGGCGCGGTGAGGACGAGGTGGCGGGCGGTCCACGCGAGGTCCCTGCCGCCGTACTCGCGGGCGTTCACCTGCCAGTGGCCGTCCTCGCTGCGGGTCACCCGTTCCACCCGCGTGCTCGGCTGGAAGGGCAGCTGGTCGGCGAGCCGGCGGGCCACCGTGCTCATCCCCTCCACGCCGACGTAGCGCGGGTGCCCCCCCGGGGAGGAGTCCCAGGGGGCCTCGCGAAACCACTCGCGGATCCAGCCGGCGGCGAGCCATTCGTCCACCCTTTCCTGGAGCAGCTCCGTGCGCACGGTGAAGAACTGGGCCCCGTGGTCGAAGGTGGCACCGGCCTCGGCGCGGGTGGCCATGCGGCCGCCGGGCCCCCGACCCTTGTCGAGGACCCGCACCTCGCGCCCGGCCCGTCGCAGGGTATCCGCGCAGAGAAGTCCGGCGATGCCGGCGCCGACGATGACGGTGTCTGCGGGGGGAGGGGAGGAAGCGGTCATGAGGAGGTCCGGATCAGGGGAGGAGGATGGCGGGAGGAAGCGGCTTGCGGGGAGGGCAGGGCAACGGATGCGGGGCGGCCGTGGGGGTCGGCGGTGCGCTCAGGCGAGCAAGTGGGCGAGGGCGGCCTCGAGTTGGGGAAAGCGGAAGGAGAAGCCGCTGGCCTCGAGGGCGGCCGGCCGCGCGTCGACCCCCTCGAGAAGGGTCGCACGGCCCATTTCCCCGAAGACGGTGCCCACCGCCAACCGGGGGACGGGGACCACCGAGGGTCGGCGCAGCTGGGCCGCGAGGGTGCGGGCAAAGGTGCGGTTGTCCACCATGCCCGGGGCGACCAGGTTGAAGGGGCCGCGGCATTCGGGGTGGTCGAGCAGGTGGAGGAGGGTGGCCACGTGGTCGTCGAGGGTGATCCAGGGGAACGGCTGGCGGCCGGAGCCGACCGGTCCGCCGAGCCCGGCGCGGAAGACGGGGAGGAGCTTGGCGAGGGCCCCGCCGCGCGGGCTGAGCACCACGGCCGTGCGGAGAAGACAGGTGCGGATCCCGCTCTCCTCGGCCCGTAGGGCCTGGGCTTCCCAGTGGCGGCAGACGCGGGCGAGGAAGGAGTCCCCGTGGGGGGCGGACTCGTCGATCCGGGCGCCCATCTCGGTGGAGGCGTAGTAGTTGATTCCGGAAGCGGAGAGGAGGACCTGCGGGGGCCGTTGCAGCTGGGAAAGGCTTTGGACCAGCAGCCGGGTGGACTCGACCCGGCTCGAATAGATCTTCTCGCGCGCCCGGCCCGTCCAGCGCTGGGCGATGGGTTCCCCGGCGAGGTGGAGGACTGCGTCGCTTCCCTCCAGACTGTCCCGGTCGAGATAGCTGGCCCCCGGATCCCAGCGGATGGCCCCGGCGTGTCGGCCCCGGGAAATCGGGAGGACCTCCCAGCCCTCCTCGCGCAGGCGCTGGCTCGCGGTTGCCCCGATGAGGCCGGTGGCTCCGGTGATCGCGATGCGTCGCGGCCCCGCGGACTCGGAAGCGTTCTCCTCCGTCATGCTTTCTCCGTGCCGCAAATCACGGATCGAGGCAAACCGGAGATGCGGAGAGGGGCCCTCAGGCGGCCGGTGGACTCTCCCAGCGGTGGAGGCAGGCAAAGGAGCGCACGCAGTCGGCCGCGCAGGCCACCCGGCGGAGGAAGGGGAGGGCGCTGGGGGTTTCGAGGGTGTAGCTCATCCTCGTGAAGCGGGAGAGGAGGAAGAGCTGCTCGGGCCACTCGGTGCGCAGCTCGATCTCGCTGGGCGGATGAATGAGGCCCGGTCCCGCGGTCGGCCAGCCGTCGATCTCCGGGCCGTCCTCCACCGGCCCGTGCGCGCCGAGGGTCTCGAGGAGGAGTCGGCAGGGGTGGGGTTGCCGGTCCGGGTTGTGCTCGTAGAGATAGGGACCGCGGGCCTCCCAGTCCTCGTGCAGGGCGAGGCTGGCGGCGAGGGACCAGTCCTCCGCCTCGAGCAGGGCGCGATGGGCGCGGGTCTCGGCGGCGCGTTGGACCTGGTAGTCGCGGTTGAGGTCGATTCCCTCGGGATTTTCCCGGCTTCCCCTCCGCAGGCCGCCGGGATTGAGGAGGGGGAAGACGACCCAGCCGACCTCCTCGCGGAGTGCCCGCTCGCGCAACAGCTGTTCGATCGCCTTGGGTCCGGCCGGCTCGTCGCCGTGGATGCCGGCGGAGAGGTAAAGGACCTCCGGCCGGTCGGTCTCCCGGGTGAGGCAGAGGAGGGGGTGCCCGTCGATCTCTCCATAGACCCGCGGGGAGAAACCGGCGGATTCCGCGAGGGCGGGGATCCCGTCCAGAAAGTCCGCGATCGCGTAGCGCTCCTCTTCGCGGAGTTCGTTGCGGCCGAGATCGCGGTTACTGCCCATACCCAGTGAGCCTCGCCCCGCCCGGCGGGAAGGTCAATGCACGCGGGCCGGCCGGGGCGCCCGCGGGGGGACGCCCCGGCCGGGGAGGACGGGCGACCGGGAAAGAATCAGCCGCCGGCCGGCTCTCGGGTGGCGGCCAAGGCGGGTCCGGGCTCCAACCCGCGGGCCGCTCCCGGCAGGGGAATCTCCTCCTCGTCGAGGGTCTCGAGGGAGCGCCCCTTCGTCTCGATACCATTGAGTACGGTGATGGCGGCGCCGAGGATGGAGGTGCCCACGAGGATGGAGAGAAGGTTCACCGTGCCGATGTCCTTGAGGAGGATCGGGAAGAGGAAGGCGGTGGTGACCGCCCCGATCTTGGCAAAGGAGGCGGCGAAGCCGGCCCCGCGCCCGCGGATCTTGGTGGGGAACACTTCGCCGGCGATCAGGTAGGTCTGCGCGTTCGGGCCGAGATTCGTCATGAAGTTGAAGAGCATGAACCCGGCGAAGAGGAGGGTCAGGTTGGTGGAGCCGTCCGGCTTCACGGAGAGGGCGGCGAGGAGGAGCCCGAGGGCGCACCCGAGGAAGCCGAGGGTTTGCAGCCGGATCCGGCCGGCCCGCTCCACGAGGAAGATGGCCGCGAGCATGCCCACGATGAGGAGCACGTCGAGGGCCGCGGCTCCCTTGGCGGAGAGGATGTCGTCGTGGATGACGGCCGCCAGGTTGTGCTGCCCGCTCTTCTGCCCGATGATCGTGGCGAGGATCGTGGGCGTGAAGATGCCGATCCCGTAGGTGCCGAGGTCCTGGAGGAACCAGGGCACGGAGGCGAGGATCGTGGCCCGGCGGTTCTTCTTGTTGAAGAGGTCGCCGTAGGAGGCCTTCTTCGCGTGTTTGTGCTTCTTCGGCTTCTTGATGTTGTCCTCCGTGACGACTCCGGCGAGGTGGGGGAGCAATTTGTGGAGGGAAGCGGCGGCCTCTTTCATCCGGCCCCGCGCGGCGAGGAAGTGGGGAGTCTCGGACACGCTGAAGCGGAGGGCGGCGAGCAGGAATCCGATCGGAACGAGGAGTCCGTACATCCAGCGCCAGACGGACGCGTCGGGATTCTGGGAAAGGAAGAGGTAGCCGAGCACCGTGCCGGCGAAGGCCCCGACCGCCTGGAAGGCGAAGGCCCCGAGCACCATTTTTCCGCGGATGCGGCTGGGCATGGTCTCGGAGATGATGACATTGGCGGTGGGATAGTCGCAGCCGAGGGCGGCACCGACCACGAACAGGCAGAGGATGAAGACCCAGATGTTCGGACTGAGGGCGACGAAGAGGGTGAACAAGCTGAAGAGGAAGAGCTCGAAAATGAACATCGGCCGCCGGCCGAACTTGTCGTCGAGCCCGCCGAGGAAGGTGGCCCCGATGAGGATGCCGAAGAGCGGGGCCGCTCCCACCAGGCCCTTCTGGAAGGCGGTGATGCTCCAGTCGAGGGTGAGCAGGGGGATGGCGATGCCGCCCATGAAGACGACGACCCCTTCGAAAAACTTGCCGGCGCAGGCCAGCCACCAGATCCGCATCTGGTGTCCGCTGAGGGCGGCCGACGTCGCCTGGGTCCCGTCGGACCAGCGGGGCGTTTCGTCGAGATAGGATTGGACAGAGCGTGGGTGGGTGGAAGAGCTCATAGGCGGGCGATCCTCTGGACGCCCCCGGAACCCGCAAGAGGGGAGGCGGAATGTTACGCGATTGTCACAAACGGCTATGACAGGGACCGCGGGTTCTTTGGGTTGGAGATCCGTCCCGCCTTCCTGCTAGTCGTAGGGAATGAGTAGGGAGGATTCCTGTCGACCGGGGAACGGGGCCGCGTTGCCGACCCGGGCGGTGCACGCGGGCGTGGGCCGCGACCCGGTGTACGGCTCGGTGACGACTCCGATTTACCCTTCCTCGACCTACGACTATCCGCAGCCGGGGGACCCGCCCGAGTACGACTACGGCCGTTGCGACCATCCCACCCGGCGCTCGCTGGAGGAAAACCTCGCCTCCCTCGAGGGGGCGCACCGGGCCTGGGCCTGCGTGAGTGGGATGGCGGCCATCCAGGCCGTCCTCTTCCTGTTGCGGAGCGGGGACCACGTGGTCGCCCCGCGGGATGCCTACGCCGGCACGACCCGCCTCTTCCGCACCCTCCTCGCCCGTTCCGGGGTGGAAGCCAGCTTCGTTCCCATGGAGGATCCGGAGGCCGTGCGCGCGGCGATCCGGCCGGCCACCCGTCTCCTCTGGCTGGAGACCCCCACCAACCCGATGATGCGCCTCATCGACCTGCGGGAAATGGTAGCGATCGCCCGCGAGCACGGGCTGCTCACCGCCGCGGACAACACCTTCCTCTCCCCCGCCCGGCAGCGCCCGCTGGAGCACGGGGTCGATTTCGTCGTCCACTCCACTACCAAGTACCTCAACGGCCACAGCGACGTCATCGGGGGTGCGGTGCTCTGCCGGGAGAAAACCCACGCGGAGGCCCTCGATGGGATTGTCCGGTCGGTCGGCGTCGGCCAGTCCCCCTTCGATGCGTGGCTGGTCCTGCGGGGGGTGAAGACGCTGGTCGTACGCATGGCCCAGCACGAAGCAAACGCCCGCCAAGCGGCCCAGTTCCTGGAGGAACGCCCGGAAGTGGCCGAGGTGCTCTATCCCGGCCTGCCCTCCCATCCTCAACACGATCTCGCCTCGCGCCAGCAGGACGGTCCCGGCGGCATGCTGTCGGCGGTCCTCGATCCGACCCGCGTCGATCCCGTCCGCTTCGTCCAGTCGACCCGGGTGTTCCGGCTGGCGGTGAGTCTTGGCGGGGTGGAATCCCTGCTCGAGCTTCCCTTCTCGATGAGCCACGGATCCCTGGAGGAAACGGAGAAGCGGGCGGTGGGACTGGTTCCGGAGTTGGTGCGGCTCTCCCCCGGGATCGAGGCATGGGAGGACCTCCGGGCGGACCTCGCGCAGGCCCTCGCCGCCGCGGCCGTCGCGAATTCCTGAGGGGTGCGCTGGACAGGGTGCACCGGGACCGCCTAGGTTCCCGCGATGCAGTCGGAGTCTCGCTCTCGAACGTGGCGGGTCACCGGTCTCCTCCTCGCCAGCGTGCTCCTGGCCTCCTGCACCAGTGGGCCCCCCGTGGATTGGGAGGAGATCGAGGGCGGCCGCGTGCCCGCGCTCGGGGAGACGGGTGCGGAGGAGCCGCTCCCGCCGGCGAGTCTCGACACCTCCTGGGTAGCGGATTTCGGGTCGACCCGGCTGGAGGACCTCGTCGGCACGACCCTCGCGGAGAATCCGGACGCGGCGGCGGCGGCCGCCCGGCTGCGGGCGGCCCGTGCCTTTGTGACCATCGCCGGGGCCGACCGCCTCCCCCAGTTGTCCGCGGGAGCCTCCGGCCAGCGGAGCCGCACGAACACGGAAGTCGGGGGGCGGGTGCAGTCGGCGACCAGCAACCGCTTTGGCTTGGACTTGAACCTGTCCTGGGAGATTGACCTGTGGGGCCGCATCGCGAATGAGCGCCGGGCGGCCCTCTTCGCGGAGGCGGAGGCGGCGGCCCTCGAGGAGGGCACCCGCCTCTCCCTGGCCGCTTCCGTCTCGCGGGCCTGGTTTCGCGCGGTGGCCGCCCAGCGACGGCTGGAGGTGGCGGAGCGCCGGGTCGAGCTGGCCCAGCGAAACCTCCGCGTGACCCGCAGCCGGGTCGACCGGGGGATCCTCGGGGCGCTCGACCTGAGTCTTGCCCGGAGCGACCTGGCCTCCGCGGAGACGACGCTGCGCCAACGCCAGCAGGCCCGCGGGGATGCCCTCCGGCTGGTGCAGACCCTGACGGGTGCCTATCCCTCCGGAGAGCTGGATCCTTCGGCCTCCCTGCCCGCCATCGAGAGTCCTCCCCCGCCCTTCGTGCCCTCCTCCGTGCTTGCCCGGCGCCCGGACCTCCGGGCCGGGGTGGCCCGGATCCGCGAGACCGACCAGCGGGTGAGCGCGGCGGCGAAGGCCCTCATCCCGAGCCTTTCCCTGAGCGGTGCCGCCGGTACCGCGAGCGACGAGTTGTCCAACCTCCTCGATTCCAACTACTCCATCTGGAATCTCGCCGGGAATGTGCTCCAGCCCCTCTTCCAGGGCGGGCGCCTGCGGGCCCGGGTGGAGGCCGAGAGGGCCGACCTCGCCCTGGCGATCGCGAACTACGAGGGCGAGCTCCTCACCGCGTTTCGCGAGGTGGAGGACGCCCTCGCCGGGGACCAGTTCCTGCGGGAGGCTCTCACCCGGGTCAGTGAAGCCTCCGCCGCGGCGGAGGAGGCCTCCCGGCTGGGCTTCCGCCAGTTCCAACAGGGTCTCCTCGACCTGATCCAGGTCCTCGACCTGCAGGACCGGGCCTTTGCTGCCGAATTGCAGCGCGTGGACCTTCAGCTGGCCGTCCTGCTCAACCGCATTGATCTCTACGCGGCCCTCGGCGGAGGTTTTCCCCGGCAGGCGGCTCCCGCTTCCGAGCAACCATGAAGAAAGTTGTCCTCCCCCTTCTCGTCCTTGCCCTGGCCATCGGAGGGATGGTTTTCCTCTTTTCCCTGCGCCAGCCCCCGCCCTCCCAGCCTCTCGAGCGCGTGCCGGTACCGGTCCTCTTCATGGAGGCTGAGCCGGAGGCCCTCACCCTCGAGGTAGAGAGCCAGGGCTTCCTCCAGCCGGCCCGGACGGCCCGCCTTGCCGCGGAGGTGGGCGGGCAGGTCGTCGAGCGCTCTCCGCGGGCGGAGTCGGGCGACTTCGTGGAGGAGGGCGAGGTTCTCGTCCGGATCGACCCGCGCGACTACGAAGCGGCGGTCGCCGAGGCGGAGGCGGCCTTCCGCTCGGCCGAGGCGGAGTTGCTCCGGGCGGAGGCGGATGCGGCCCAGGCGGAGGCGGATCTTCGGGAAACGGGAGTGGACGATCCCTCGCCCCTCGCCCGTCGGATTCCCCAGCTGGAGGCTGCCCGCGTGGGGGTGGACTCGGCGAAGGCGGCCCTGCAACTCGCCCGCACCAACCTCGCCCGCACCCGCATCCGGGCCCCCTTTGCGGCCCAGGTGGCGAGCGTTTCCGTGGAGGTGGGCGACGTGGTCGCGGGCCGGGGCGGGGAGGTCGCCCGCGTCCAGTCCACCGGGCGCGCGGAGATTCCCCTGCCGCTGTCGCGCCGCCAACTCGCGCTCCTCCAGTTGCCGGCGACCCCCGCGGCGATCGCCCGGCCGCCCGCGGAGAAGCCGCGGGTCCGCCTCACTCTCGGCACGGGCCCGGACGCCGCCCGGGCGGAGGGTTGGATCGACCGCCTCGAGGGCACGGTGGACGAGACCACGCGGCTGCGGAATGCGGTGGCCCTCCTGCCCGACCCCCTCGCCCTCGGCCCGGTGGACCGTCCGGCCTTTCCCTTTGGCTCCTTCGTGGAGGCCCGGATTGAGGGCCGCTCCCTCGAGCGGGCCTTCCGCCTGCCGGCAGTGGCGCTGGTCGGGGAGGACCGGGTGCGGGTGATCGACGGGCAGAGCCGGCTGCGCGAACGCGAGGTGCGGGTGGTCCAGCGGCGCGGCGGGGAGATCGTGGTCACCGAGGGGCTCGCCGCCGGGGACCGCGTCTGCCTGACCCCGCTGGAAATCTTCGTTCCAGGGATGGAGGTGGCGCCGGAACGGGTGGAAGACCCCTTCGCGGCCGGCCCGACCGGCAGGACAGCGGGGGGAGCCGGGGAATGATTGCCTGGTTTGCCCGCAACGGGGTCGCGGCCAACCTGCTGGCCCTTCTCCTCGCGGTGGGCGGCATCCTCGTCGCCTTCGGGATCAAGCTCGAGCTCTTCCCGCAGTTCAACCTGGAGACGGTGGTGATCTCCGTCCCCTATCCGGGGGCCGCGCCCGAGGATGTGGAGGAGGGCATTCTCCTGCGGATCGAGGAGGAGGTGCAGGACCTGCAGGGAATCGACGAGATCTCCTCCACGGCCAGCGAGGGCTTCGGGGTGGTCACCCTCGACGTGGCCCGCAATTTCGACCCGCAGCAAGTCCTCGACAAGGTCAAGGTGCGCATCGACTCGATCGACAATTTCCCGGTGGAGGCGGAGGAGCCCATCGTGGAATTGCCGGAGATCGAGCGCGACACGATCACCGTGGCCATCTTCGGTGACCTCTCCGAGCGGACCCGCAAGGCACTCGCCGAGGAGGTGCGCGACGAGGTCACCCTCCTCCCGGAGATCTCCTCGGCGAAGGTGACCGGGATACGCTCCTTCGAGGTGACCATCGAGCTGGAGGAGAGCCAGCTCCGCAAGTACGGGCTCACCTTCCCGCAGGTCGCCGCGATCCTGCGCTCGTCCTCGGTGGATCTGCCGGGGGGCAATATCCGGGCCGACCAGGGCCAGGTGCTCCTCCGGGCCAACACCCTCGCCAAGGACCGGGAGGCCCTCGGCCGGATCGTGCTGCTCTCCCAGCCGAACGGGGCCATCGTCCGCCTCGAGGATGTCGCCACCATCCGGGATGGCTTCACCACCGATCCGCTGGTCACCCTCTTCAAGGGTCGGCCCGCCGCGATGGTCCGGGTCTACGAGGTGGGCGACCAGAATCCCCTGACCATCAGCAAGGAGATCCGGGAGTACGTCGAGGAGAAGCGCCGGACCCTGCCGGCGGGGGTCAACATCGAGGTGTGGCGGGATTTTTCCGTCTACCTGCGCGACCGCCTGAATCTTCTCATCAACAACGGGCTGATCGGGTTCGGCCTCGTCCTGCTGGTACTCGCCCTCTTCCTGCGCCCGCTCCTCGCCCTCTTCGTGAGCATCGGCATCCCCATCTCCTTCCTGGCCACGCTTTTCGTGATGCCGGCGCTCGGGGTGACCATCAACCTCGTCACCCTATTCGGGTTCATCCTCGTGCTGGGGATCGTGGTCGACGACGCCATCGTGGTGGGGGAGAGTGTGTTCACGGAGTTCCAGGAACGGGGCCCGGGGGTGGACAGCTCGATCCGGGGAACCCAGCGGGTCTCCGTGCCGGTCACCTTTGCCATCCTCACCACGGTGGCCGCCTTCGCCCCGATCCTCTTCGTGCCGGGCACCTTCGGGAAACTCTTCATCGGGATCCCCATGATCGTGATCCCGACCCTCCTCTTCTCGCTGGTGCAGGCGAAGCTGATCCTGCCCTACCACCTCAGCCTCGTCCGGGTCGGCCAGCGGGATCGCGACCGGATCCGCGGCCTGCGGCGGCTCCAGCTCGGCATTGCCGACGCCCTCGAGCGCTTCGTGGACCGCTTCTACCGGCCGGCGGTGGCCGGGGCGATCCGCAACCGCTACCTCACCCTCGCCCTCTTCGTGGCCACTCTCTTCCTCACCGCCGGGCTGGTGGGGAGTGGTTGGGTGCGCTCCATTTTCCTCGCGCCGGTCCCCTCCGACTATGTGGTCACCGTCCTGAACATGCCGGTCGGCTCTCCCTACCACCAGACGGTCTCCAATATGGAAAAGCTGAAGGCGGCCCTCGACCGCGTGCGTGCGGACCTCGCCGAGCAAGGGGTACCCGACCCCGTCCGGCATCTCAGCTACACCCTGGGCGGATCCCAGTTCCAGGGGGGCGGTCCGGGGGGCTCGGCCGGAT
This sequence comes from uncultured Opitutia bacterium, assembly GCA_913056175.1. Taxonomy (GTDB): domain Bacteria; phylum Verrucomicrobiota; class Verrucomicrobiia; order Opitutales; family Puniceicoccaceae; genus CAJXLM01. Next base: position 26,972 of record CAJXLM010000031.1, read on the forward strand.
CCGAGAGCAACCTCAGCCAGGGGGAAATCGCGCTCGAGCTGGTCAATCCGGAGATCCGGGAGATTTCCGCCCCGGACCTCGCCGACCTCTGGCGGGAGGAGGTGGGGGAGCTGCCGGGCGTGCAGGACCTGACCTTCTCCGCGGAGGCGGCCAACCCGGCCGGCACGGCCATCAACATCCGCCTCGTTGGCCAGGACTTCGACCGCCTCGAGGAGGCCGGCGACCTCCTCAAGGAGAAGCTGCGCACCTACGAGGGTATCTTTGACGTGCGCGACTCCTTTTCCGGGGGCAAGGACGAGATCAACCTGCGCCTCCGGCCGGAAGCCCGGGCCGCGGGGCTCACCCAGACGGAGCTGGCCCGCCAGGTCCGCGGCGCCTTCTTCGGCAGCGAAGTCCAGCGGGTCCAGCGGGGACGGGACGAGATCCGGGTGATGGTCCGCTACCCGGCGGGGGACCGCAGTCGGGTGGAAACGCTCGAGGACATGTACATCCGCACGGACGCGGGCGAGCCGGTTCCCCTCACCTCGGTGGCTGAACTGGAACGGGGCGAGGGATTCTCCTCGATCCGGCGCGTGGACCGGCGACGGACCGTGAGCGTCTTCGCCGACGCCGACGACGCCACCGCCAACGTCAACGACGTGGTCGCCGACCTGCGAGTGAACTTCCTCCCGGAGTTGCGGAAGGAATTCCCGAAGCTGCAAATCTCCTTCGAGGGCGAGGCCCAGGAGCAACGGGAGATCCAGGGCGCGGTTTACCGGGGGGCCCTCCTCGCCGGGCTGGTCATCTATGCCCTGCTCGCCATCCCCTTTCGCTCCTACCTGCAACCCTTCATCGTCATGGCGACGATTCCCTTCGGCCTCGTCGGGGCGATTGGCGGGCACTGGATCACGGGGCAGGACTTCAGCATCCTTTCCTTTCTCGGCCTGGTCGCCCTCTCCGGGGTGGTCGTGAACGACTCGCTGGTGTTGGTCGACTACATCAACCAGGAGCTGCGCCGGGGACGGCCGCTCTTCGAGGCGATCCGCGACTCGGGGGCCCGGCGCTTCCGGCCCGTCCTCCTCACCTCGCTGACCACCTTTGTCGGCTTGGTTCCGATCCTTCTCGAGAAGAACCTCCAGGCCCAGTTCCTCATTCCCATGGCGACCTCCCTCGCCTTCGGGATCCTCTTCGCTACGTTCATGACCCTCTTCCTCGTGCCGGCCCTCTACCGCATCCTCGAGGACCTGCGCCGGATCATCGGCCTGCACCCGATCGGGGCGGCGGCCATGGAGGCGGAGGCGGCCGCGCAGGCAAAAGAGTCCGCCGGGCCGGCGGATGCGGGGGACGGGCGCGGGGCCTGAGCGGGGAGGGGTAGGGTCCGGGCCGGGTGGCCTGCCGCTCCCCGTGCCGTCCCCCTGCTCCGATCCGGCCTAGAGCAGGCCGAGCAGACGCTCCCTTCCCACGAGGAGGGCGAGCGAGGCGAGGGCCCCGAGCACGAGGGTGCCCGCGTAGAAGCGCAGGAGCGCCCGCTCACTGTACCGCCGGAAGAACCAGTGTCCGGCCTGGCCGCCGAAGAGGGTGACCGGGAAGAGGAGCAGGGCGGTGCCGAGGTTGCCGAGGTGGAGGAGGTGGAGGAGGGCGAGGGGCACGAGTTTCACGGCGTTCTGCGCGGCGAGGAAGAAGGCCTGCGCGGGGACGAAGCTCTCCTTGGTCCGGTGGAAGCGCAGGAAGAAGACGGTGAGGAGGGGACTGCCGGAGTTGGCGAGGACCTGGCTGATCGCGACGAGGTTGCCCGCCAGCCAGGTCTCCCGGGGCCGGGGGGGACGGTCGGGTCCACCCCGCGCGATGCGGTCGCGGGCGAGGACGAGACCGGTGTAGAGGAGGGTGAGAAAGGCGACGACCGTTTCCAGCCTGCGGTGCACGAGCGTTTCCTCCCCGGAGTACACGAGAAGGCCGAGGCCGACCCCCCCGAGAACCGTACCGGTGATCGCCGCGAGCAGGAGCGGCCGGAGGAGGCGGGGGTCGACCCCGTGGCGGTGCTGCCAGCAACTGCGGGCACCGGCGGCCAGCATGAGGACGGCGATGAGGGCGAGGCCGTGGCGGGGGCCCACCGCGAGCACCATGAGCGGCGACACCACGAAACCGCCCCCCCCGAAACTGCTCCGCGCGAAGCCGAGCAGGAAGGCGGTGAACACGGCGAGGGTCCCGGCCGCCCAGGGGAGGGGTTCCGCGAGAAAGGGCCCGAAGAGGGTGTCGAGCATGGCGAGGACGAGGGAGACGGTGGGGAAGGGGGATGGCCCGCGGCTCGCCGTGGCCTCCGAACGGGAGGGGCAAGGCGACTCAGGCGCGGATTTCCCCGGAAGATGCCAGCCGAACCGGGCAAAAGAAAGCCGTGAAACCACTCGGAAGGTTCGACGGGGGGAGGGGGCAATTCTCCGGAGTGCACGGTATGAGATGGGTTAATAAAAACCGCAACCGGAATTTCCGGGTTGCCGCGCGGGAGCGGCGGGTAATCGACTATCGCGTCCACTTACAGGCTCCACCTTCGGCAGGGATTCTCCCGGCTCCGGAAGAGCTCCTCACCAACCCCCCGACCCCAACCCCGAGAACCATGGCAAACATGAAAGCTGCGGTCGTCCGTGAATTCGGCAAGCCGCTCGAGATCGAAGAAGTGCCCGTGCCCGAACCGGGCCCAGGCGAAATCCAGGTGAAGATGGAGGCGTGCGGCGTCTGCCATACCGACCTGCATGCCCGCGACGGCGATTGGCCCGTCAAACCGAGTCCCCCCTTCATTCCCGGCCACGAGGGCGTTGGCTTTGTGTCCGCCGTCGGCAAGGGCGTGACGGCCGTCCAGGAAGGTGACCGGGTCGGCATTCCCTGGCTCTACACGGCCTGCGGCGAGTGCGAATACTGCATGAGTGGCTGGGAAACCCTCTGCGAGAAGCAGCAGAATGCCGGTTATTCCGTGAACGGTGGTTTTGCCGAGTATGCGCTTGCCGACCCGAAGTACGTCGGCCATCTCCCGCCCTCGGTCGGCTTCGTGGAGATCGCTCCGGTCCTCTGCGCGGGGGTTACCGTCTACAAGGGGCTCAAGATGACCGAGACCAAGCCGGGCGACTGGGTGGTGATTTCCGGCATCGGCGGCCTCGGCCACCTCGCGGTGCAGTACGCCAAGGCCATGGGCCGCCACGTGATCGCCGTGGATGTGGACGACGCGAAGCTGGAGTTGGCGAAGAAGCTCGGTGCCGCCCACGGCGTGAACGCCATGAAGAACGACCCGGGTGAGTTCGTGAAGGACACGGTCGGCGGAGCCCATGGGGTGCTCGTCACCGCGGTCTCCCGCCCGGCCTTCTCCCAGGCGCTCACCATGGTCCGCCGCGGTGGCACCGTCGCCATGAATGGGCTGCCGCCCGGCGATTTCCCGCTCCCGATCTTCGACCTGATTCTCAACGGGATCACGGTGCGCGGATCCATCGTTGGCACTCGCATGGACCTGCAGGAATCCCTCGCCTTCGCCGGCGAGAACTTGGTGCACGCCACCGTCCACCCCACGGCGCTGGAAAAGGTCAACGATGTCTTCGACCGGATGGCCGAGGGCAAGATCGAGGGTCGTATGGTCCTCGATTTCCAGAACTGATTCCCCGGGACGGAGAGACGGTCGACTTGCGGTCGTCCGCCCGTTTGGATCCAAGCCCCCGACCTCGCCCGGTCGGGGGCTTTTGCTTTCCGGGTCGCCGGGAATTGCTAGATCGGTCTTGCATTCCGGCCCATTCCCTTTTCCCCTCCTTGTCTCTTCCGTCGTTTCCGGGTTCCGACCCTCAAGTCTTCTTCCACCCCCCTCCTGATGTCCCTCCGACACCATGCTTGACTCCTACCTCCAGCTGGCCGTTGCGGAGACCTTTCTGCAGCCGACCGGCCCGATCGCGAGGGCGCAGCTCGATCACCTGAATTACGTGGTGATCCTCACCTGCATCGCCATCGTTCCCGCCCTCGTGGCGCTCCCGCTCATCCTCTTCCGCTACCGCCGGAAGAAGGCGGGGGATCGCTACCGGCCCAATTGGGACTCCAACCTTGGGCTGGAAGTCGCCATGTGGGGGCTTCCCATCGTCGTGATCTTCCTCATGGCGATCAGCCTGTGGAGCATCACCCAGCGACTCGATCCGTACGAGGAGCTGGGGAAGGATCCTCTCGAGATCAAGGTGATCGGTCTCGATTGGAAGTGGGTCTTCCTCTACCCGGAGGAAAAGGTGGCTTTTGTCGACGAGCTGATCGTTCCGGTGGGTCGGCCGGTCGAGTTGGAGATGACCAGCGACACGGTCATGCAGAGCCTGCGCATCTCCGCGCTGGTCGGGCAGATCTACGCGATGCCGGCGATGACCACGAAGCTCAACTTCATCGCCTCCGACGCGGGGGAGGCCCGCGGGATGAACACCCAATTTACGGGGAGGGGGATGTGGCGGCAGAAATTTTTGGTGCACTCGGTCCCCACGGACGAGTACCAGCAGCGGATCGCGGAGGCCCGCCAGTCGCCGATCACCCTGAACGAGCAGACCTACGCGATTCTCGCCCAGCAGGGCACCGCCGAGGAGGCGAAGACTCCCCTCGGGATTACCGTCCTCGAGGGCCCTCTCGAGACCCAGGGGACGGCTACCGTGGTCGCCGAGCGGGATGTCCCGGTCGGCCAGGGGATCGCCATGCGCCTGCCGGAGCCCAAGATTTTTCAGCGTGTGCTCGCCCGGTACAAGACGGGCGTGCCCATGACCCCCGAGACCCAGCCGGGAAGCCCTTCCTACGACCCGGCGAAGGCCTCCCTTCCGCCGCTGACAGCTGTCCGTATGGAGATGTGATCCGGCTGCCGGGATTCCGACGACCCTTCCTCACCCACTCCACCTTTCCACCCCCACCGATTCCCCGCCATGCTCGCCTCTCTCTTCGGCCGACTCAACTGGGACTCGATCATTCTCGTCAAGGAGTTCGAGGATCCCGACCTCCAGCTCCTCATCACCTCGGGTGCCGCCGCCGCCATTCCTCTCGGGGGGATCTTTCTCGTGCTCCTCCTCTGGTACCTGAAGTGGTGGAAACCTCTCCTCGGATGGCTGACGAGCGTCGACCACAAGAAGATCGGGGTGATGTACATCATCTTCTCCGTGGTCATGCTTTTCCGCGGGGTGGTGGAGGCTGTCCTCATGCGGACGAACCAGGCCGTCGCCCTGAACGGGGGCTTCCTCTCCTCGGATCACTTCAACCAGCTCTTCACCACGCACGGCACGAACATGATCTTCTTCGTGGCGATGCCGTTCCTCATCGGGCTGATCAATGTGGCCGTGCCTCTGCAGATCGGGGCGCGGGATGTGGCCTTCCCCAAGCTGAACTCGATCAGTCTGGGCCTGACGGGGGCCGGCGGCTTCCTGATCACGATTTCCCTCCTTATTGGCCAGTTCTCGACGGGCGGCTGGACCAACTACCCCTCCTACACCGGGAAGCTGGTGAATCCGGGTCCCGGGGTGGACTACTGGATCACCGCGATCGGCCTCTCCGGGATCGGGTCGACCCTCACCGGGGTGAATTTCGCCGTCACCATCTACAAGATGCGGACCAAGGGCATGAAATTCATGCGGATGCCGCTGTTCACGTGGACGGCCCTCGCCACCTCGATCCTCCTCATCTTCGCGATGCCCCCGCTCACCGCGGCGTGCGTGATGCTTGGGCTCGACCGCTACCTCGATTTCCACTTCTTCACCAACGACCAGGGCGGGAACCTGATGAACTTCATCAACCTGTTCTGGATGTTCGGCCATCCGGAGGTCTACATCCTCATCCTCCCGGCTTTCGGGGTGATGTCCGAGCTGTCCTCCACCTTCGCGGCCAAGCGGCTCTACGGCTACACCTCCATCGTGGCCGCCACGATGTGCATCGCCGTCCTCGCCTTCTTCGTCTGGCTCCACCACTTCTTCACCATGGGCCAGTCCACCACGGTGAACGCGGCCTTCGGGATCGCCACCCTCCTCATCTCCATCCCCACGGGCGTGAAGATCTTCGACTGGTTGGCCACCCTGTGGGGCGGGCGAATCCGGCTGAACACCACTCCGGTAATCTACCTCTGCGGGTTCCTCGTCCTCTTTGTCCTCGGGGGATTCAGCGGGATCATCCTCGCCAACCCGACCCTCGATTACCAGGTGCACAACAGCCTTTTCCTGGTCGCTCACTTCCACAACGTGATCATCCCGGGAACCCTCTTCGGGATTCTCGCCGGGATCCACTACTGGTTCCCGAAGATGTTCGGTTTCCGCCTCATGGAGAGTTACGGGAAGGTGACGGCGTGGCTGTGGTCGATCGGCTTTGTCATCACCTTCATGCCGCTCTACCCGCTGGGGCTGATGGGGATGACCCGCCGGACGGTCGACTACACGGACCCCGCGTACGTTCCCCTCATGCTGGTCTCCGGAGCCGGTTCCCTGCTTCTCGGGCTGGCCTTCCTCTTCCTGATCATCACTTTCTGGCGGAGCATCGTGAACCGTAAGCAGCTGGTCACCCCCATCGGAGATCCATGGGACGGCCGGACCCTCGAATGGTGGACCCCTTGCCCGGTGCCGGAGTACAACTTTGCGGTCCTGCCGGAGGTCGACTCCCGGGACGCCTTCCACACCGCCAAGGAGCGGGGCGATGCCTACGCCCCGATCGAGAAGTACGAGGACATCAAGATTCCCTCGAACACCTACTTCGGCCTGATCATCGGGATCCTCGGCTGTGGGCTGGGCTTCGGCCTGGTCTGGTACATGTGGTGGATGGCCGCGGGCAGCTTCCTCGCCGCCCTCGCCACGATCATCGTGTACGCTTTCCTTCCCGAGCGGGAGCAGGTGATTCCCGCGGAGGAAGTTCGGCGCGTGGACGAGAACTGGCGGCGCGAGGCGCGGGAGACCTACGGGGTCACTCGTGATGATGAGATCACCGAAGCCAACAAGGGCCTCGCCCGACCCGATGTGGTCCCCGGATGATGAGCAACCCGACCCCCGAATCCCTCCATCCGGGACTCAATCTCGGAGAAGAACACGGCGAGGATCACCTCGAGGCCGAAACCTCGGTGTTCGGCTTCTGGGTCTTCGTGATGAGCGACCTCGTCACCTTCGGGATGTTCTTCGCCATTTTCGCGGCCAGTTCCGCCCCCATGTGGATGGCCGGTGGCCCGGGCCCGAAGGATTTCGTCGATATCGGCAGCATCGCCTGGCAGACGGGCTTCCTCCTCGCCTCGAGCCTGACGAGCGGCATGGCCGTTCTCAGCCTGAAGGAGCGCCACGCCGGGGAAGGAGCCTCCCGCGGCCGTCTCATCTTCTGGCTGCTTCTCACGGCCGTCCTCGGCTTCGGCTTCCTCTACCGGGAAATCGCTGACTTTGTCAGCATGGCCCAGATGGGAGCCGGTCCTACCCGCAGTGGCTACCTCACCGCGTTCTGGTCGCTGGTCGGTCTTCACGGGGCCCACGTGACCGCCGGGCTCCTCTGGTGCCTCACCATCGTGGTCGGTGTTCTCGTCCGCGGCGTCGACAAACGATGGAAACTCGCCCTTCTCCGCTGGGCCGTCTTCTGGCACTTCCTCGACGTGATCTGGATCGGCCTGTTCACCTTCGTCTTCCTCGGGGGGCTCATCTGATGGAACGCGCCAAGGAATTTCACTCCTATCTCATCGGCTTCGGGCTGGCCACGGTCCTCACGGCCATCCCCTTCCTGCTGGTGGCCACCTCCACTCTCAGCCCGGGATGGACCTACGGGGCCCTGGTTCTTTGTGCGGCCGTCCAACTGGTCGTCCACCTGCGGTTCTTCCTCCATCTTTCCTTCCGCGGACAACAGAAGGAGGACCTCCAGCTGGTCCTTTTCACGGGCTTCATCCTCCTCATCATGATCGGGGGGACGGTCTGGGTGCTCGGCAGCCTCTACACGAGGATGTGATCCGCGGGCCGGAGGGGCGCCCCGTGGACCGGGGAACCGTCCCTTCTCCTGCGGGCTGTGCTCAACCGAGCAGGGCGGCGGGGCAGGGTCCCGGGACAACCCCCGGCGACTACTCCTTCTCGTCTCCGGCGCACCCGATGGCCTCCCGCAAATCGCGCGCCGATCGCTCCACACGGCCGGGGAGTTCCTCGGGGGGAAGCCCGGATCGCGTCAGCCAGGTCACCCGGAAGCCGAATCGGGCGGCCCCCGCCGCGTCCCAGGCG
>CAJXLM010000032.1 GCA_913056175.1 uncultured Opitutia bacterium
TTCGTCGCCCACCACTGCCGCCGCTGGCGCGGCTACGATTCCTCCGTCCCCCTGCGCACCCTCGCCGACGACGCCCGGGCCCGGCTCTGCACCGCCCGTCCCCTCCGACGAAGGCGAAGACCGCGGTGAACGACTCCGGCTCATTTTTACTCTTCCTGGCAACATTGCGGTCGTCGGGCGGCTCCGCGCGTGTCTTCCGGTGACGAGCTCCTCTTTCCGGCCTCTTTTCACGCCAAGAGAAGGCCTTTTTCTTTCAGGGTGACCGGGATCGAAGAGTCCTAAGCATCCCGCCCCCTCCTCCCCAAGGTTGCCCTTGATTGTTCACAAGAATAGCAAGCAGGAAGGTTTGTCCCTCACAACTCGTCTCATTCATGGGAATGTGTTGGTGAGGAGGGGGTTAGGCGGGGGGAGGGGTGGCTTCCTGGCGGACTTGGTCGGTGTAGGTGCGGAGGAGGGTTTCCGGGTCCCAGCCGTGGGCGTCGCAGAGGGCGGCGAGGTGGAAGAGGCGTCGGCCCACGGACTCGGGGGAGTCGGCCGTGACCCTTTCCGGGTTGGCGTCGGGGTGGTAGGAGGGGGTGGCGGGGAGGTGGTGCTTGCGGAAGCGCTTGGCGACGTCCTTGGCGTGGTAGAGGGCGGGGAGGCGCGGGGGGAGGTCCTTGAAGGGTCCTTCCTCCGGGGCTTCGCCCCGGGCGGCCTTCTCCTCCCGCTTAATCCGGTCCCATTGTTCGTGGAGTTGGTCGAGGGAGATCCGGCCGGCTTGATCGCCGAAGACGTGGGGGTGGCGCCGGACCAATTTCTCGCGGATCGTCCGGGCGACCTCCTCGATGTCGAAGTGTCCCGCCTCGGCGGCGATCTGGGCGTGGAGGAAGACGGAGAGGAGGAGGTCGCCGAGTTCCTCGCGGAGGTGTTCGTGGTCGTTGTGGTCGACGGCCTCGAGGACTTCGGAGGTTTCCTCGATCAGGCAGGAGAGCAAGGAGGCGTGGGTCTGGGCACGGTCCCACGGGCAGCCCCCGGGTCCCCGCAAGTGAGCGACTGTCTCGCGGAGGGCTTCCAGTTCCTTCACGCGCGCACCTCCCCGTGCCCGAGGATCTCGTACTTGTAGGTGCACAGTTCGCGCAATCCCATGGGTCCGCGGGCGTGCAAGCGGTCCGTGGAGATCCCGATCTCGGCCCCGAGCCCGAAGGCAAAGCCGTCGGTGAAGCGAGTGCTCGCATTCCAGTAAACCGTCGCCGAGTCGACGGCGGCGAGGAAGTGGCGGGCGGTGGTCTCGTCGGCGGTGACGATGGCATCGCTGTGCTGGGAGCCGTACTCGTTGATGAAGCGGACCGCTTCCTCCGGGGAGCTGACCGTGCGCACGGCGAGGACCAGGTCGAGGTACTCCGTGGACCAGTCGTCGTGGTCGGCGACCTCCACGGGCACACCGTGGGTCACGAGAAGCGCGTGGGCGGCCTCATCGGCCCGGAGCACGACGCCGGCCTCGTGGAGGGCGCGCGCGAGGGCGGGGAGGTGGTCGGCGGCGAAGTCCTCGTGGACGACCAGGTTCTCGATCGCGTTGCAGACCCCCGGTCGCTGGGTCTTCGCGTTGAGGGCGATCGCCGTGGCCATCTCCGGGTCGGCGGCGCTGTCGAGGTAGAGGTTGCAGACGCCCTCGTCGTGCTTGAGCACCGGGACCGTGGCGTTCTCCACGACTGTGCGGATCAATCCCTTGCCCCCGCGGGGGATGATGCAGTGGATGCGGTCGTCCATGCGGAGAAGGGGCTGGAGGGCGGCGCGGTCGGTGGTGGGGACCAGCTGCACCGCGGCGGGGGGCAGTCCCGTTGCTTCCAGGGAGGCGGTGACCAGCCCGGCGAGGAACGTGTTCGAGTGGAAGGCCTCCTTGCCCCCGCGGAGGATGGACGCGTTCCCCGATTTCAGGCAGAGCGCTGCGCAATCGATCGTCACGTTCGGCCGGGACTCGTAAATAATGGCGACGACTCCCAGCGGCACCCGAACCTTGCGGATATCGATGCCGGAAGGAGGCTGGAGTCGTTCCAGCTCCTCGCCGACCGGGTCGGGAAGCGCGGCGACCTGGCGAACCCCCTCCGCCATGGCGGTGATGCGTTCGTCGGTCAGGCGGAGGCGGTCGAAGAGGGCCCCGGAAAGACCGGCCGACCGGGCGGATTCGAGGTCCTTCGCGTTGGCTTCCCCGATGGCTGCCCGACTCCCCTCGATACGGTCGGCGAGATCGGAGAGGACCCGGTTGCGATCGGCGGTCGGCCGGGTGGCGAGGGCGAGGGCTGCCCCGCGGGCGCGGTCCCCGAGCTCGCGGGTGAGGGCGGTGAAGTCGACAGTTTCCACGGTCATGACAGGATGCGACGGTGAACCGCAGTGCCGAGGATGGCCAACCTAACCTTTGGCAGGGCGAGTGGCGGCGATTGGGCGGCCGTCCTCAGCGGGAGGGATGGCGGTACCGGTCGGGGAGAAACAGGAGAAAGCTCTGCGCACAGAGCAGGGAGGTCAGGTAGAAGAAGATCCACTCCTCCAGCGGGACGCCCATCGGCTTGATGCCGAGAATCAAGTCCTCATCGAAGTACCAGACCCCGAAGAACACCGCGACCACATCGGTGAGCGAGAGGTAGGTACCCACGAGGAGGGTGGGAAAGACCACCGCCTTCGCGTTGGCGAGAAGGATGCGGAAGCCGACCGCCCACTGCAGCAGGACGATCGGCCCCATCCAGGCGAGCAGGTGGAACAGGTAGGTGTACGGGCCCGGGAGCCAGTCAGCGTAAATCGAGGCCGTCACGAAGGGGAGCCCGCCGTCCTCAGCCCGGGGAGTAAACCTTGAGGAGAGCCTCGGCCATTTCCGCGGGAGTCGGGGCGACCTCGATCCCCGCCTCGCGGAGGGCGGCGATCTTGCTCTCGGCGGTGCCCTCACCGCCCGAGATGATGGCCCCGGCGTGGCCCATGCGGCGGCCCGGGGGAGCGGTCGTGCCGGCGATGAAGGCGGCCATCGGTTTGGACATGTGGTCCCGGGCCCAGGCAGCGGCCTCCTCTTCGGCGGTACCGCCAATCTCACCGATCATGATGACCGCCTCGGTCCCGGGATCCTCCTCAAACATGCGGAGGGCATCGGTGTGGCTCGTCCCGTTGATCGGGTCGCCCCCGATACCGATGCAGGTGGACTGGCCCACGCCCTTCTGGGTGAGCTGCCAGACCGCCTCGTAGGTGAGCGTTCCCGAGCGGGAGACCACGCCGACCTTGCCCGGCTGATGGATGTAGCCCGGCATGATGCCGATCTTGCAGGCACCCGGCGTGATGATGCCCGGGCAATTCGGGCCGATCAGCCGCGTGCGAGTGCCCGGCATCTGCAGGCGGGCCTTCACCTCGGCCATGTCGCGGACCGGGATGCCCTCGGTGATGCAGACCACCAGGTCGAGTTCGGCGTCGATCGCCTCGAGAATGGAATCGGCGGCGGCGAGAGGGGGAACGAAGAGCAGGGAAACATTGGCACCGGTCGTGGCGACGGCCTCGGCCACCGTGTTGTAGACCGGGACCTCGTCCCGGAACTTCTGTCCGCCCTTGCCGGGAGTGACGCCGGCGACCACCTGGGTGCCGTAGTCCATGCACTGGCCGGCGTGGAAGCCACCGGCCTTGCCGGTGATGCCCTGGACGAGGACGCGGGTATCTTGATCAACGAGAACGCTCATGATGCGGGAATCGGGGTTCGGGGTGGGAGGGGCGGAGGTTCAGGCGGCGGAGGCGACCCGTGCGACAATGGCTTCGGCGGCGGGGGCAAGGCCCTCGGCGGCGTGCAGCTCGAGTCCGCTCTCCGCGAGGATGCGGCGGCCCTCCTCCACGTTGGTTCCTTCGAGCCGCACGACCAGCGGGACCGTCAGCTCAATGGTGCGGGCGGCGTTGACGATCCCGCGGGCGATCACGTCGCACTGCATGATCCCCCCGAAAATGTTGACGAGAATCCCGCGGACGTTCGGGTCCTGGGTGATGATGCGGAAGGCGTTGGTGACCTGTTCCTCGGTGGCCCCGCCGCCGACATCGAGAAAGTTCGCGGGTTCCCCGCCGTAGTACTTGATGATGTCCATGGTGGCCATGGCGAGCCCGGCCCCGTTGACCATGCAGGCGATGTTGCCGTCCATGGCGATGTAGTTGAGGTCGTACTCAGCCGCCTCGGTCTCCTTGGGGTCCTCCTCGTTGGTATCGCGGAGCGCCTCGATCTCCGGATGGGCCCCGAGGGCGTTCTCGTCGAAGCTGACCTTCGCGTCGAGCGCCTCGATATGGCCGTCGGCCGTGCGGACCAGCGGGTTGATCTCCACCATCATGGCATTGGTCTCCCAGTACATCCGGTAGAGGTTCATGAGCAGCTTGGTCATCTCCTTGAAGAGGTCGCCCTCCAGCCCCAGTCCAAAAGCGATCCGGCGGGCCTGGTGGGGGCGCAGGCCGAGTGTCGGGGGCACCTGCAGACGGATGATCCGCTCCGGCGTGCTCTCGGCGACCTCCTCAATGTCGACCCCGCCCTCGGTGGAGGCGATGACTACGGACTGGGCGGTCTTTCGGTCGAGGAGGATGGCCAGGTAGTACTCGTGGTCGATCCCGGTGGCCTCCGTGAAGAAGACCGTGCGGACCTCACGTCCCTCGGGCCCCGTCTGGTGGGTGACCAGGGTGTTCCCGAGCATCTTCCCGGCGATTGCGCGGGCCTCGGCCGGCCCTGAGGCGATCTGGACCCCGCCCTGAAAGCCGTCCGTGAAGGTTCCCTTCCCCCGCCCTCCGGCGTGAATCTGGGACTTGACGACAATCTTCTGGTCCTCCGCGAAGGAGGCGGTGGCGGATTCGATCTCCCCGGCGGACCGGGCGGGGTAGCCGCGGGCCACGGGAATCCCGTACTCCGCGAAGATCTGCTTGGCTTGGTATTCGTGTATGTTCATGGGGTCTCAGGTTTGGGCGGAAAGGGCTTCGTGCTGGAGGCGGGTGAGCTCGGCGATGCCGTCGCCGGCGAGGGCGAGGAGCTGGTCCAGCTGCCCGCGGGAGAAGGTCGCCTCCTCGCCCGAGCCCTGGACCTCGACGAACTCGCCGTTGCCCGTCATGACCACGTTGAAGTCGACACTGGCGGCCTGGTCCTCGACATAGTTCAAGTCGAGCACGGCCGTGTCGTAGAAGACACCCGTGCTCACCGCGGCCACCGAGTCGCGGAACGGGGACTCCGTGATGACCCCGTCCTTGAGGAGGCGTCGCATCGCCAGCTGGCCCGCCACGTAGGCACCGGTGATGGAGGCCGTGCGGGTGCCGCCATCGGCCTGGAGGACATCACAGTCCAGCCAGAGGGTATGGCCCGGCAGTTTCCGGAGGTCGATGACCGCGCGGAGGGAGCGCCCGATGAGGCGCTGGATCTCGATGCCACGACCATCCGGCCGGCCCTTGGTGATGTCCCGCTGCTTCCGGTCGTGGGTCGAGTAGGGCAGCATGGAATACTCCGCGGAGGCCCAGCCCCCCTCCACCCCCTGGGCCTGCATCCAGCGGGGCACCTTTTTCTCGACCGTGGCCGCGCAGATCACGCGGGTGTTGCCGAAGGAGGTGAGGACCGATCCGGTCGCGTGGGGGGCGATGCCCGGTTCGAAGCGGATCTCGCGGAGTTCGTGGTTCTGGCGGCCGTCGGGCCTGGGGAGGTCGGGCATAGGAACCCGTTCTAGGCGCGCCTCCGGGCGGGAGGCAAGCTCGCCGGGTCCGTCGCTTCCCCTTCCCCGGTCGTCTCTGCCTCGTCCCCGGCGGGCGCCTCCACGGGGAGCGGAAGGGCCCGGCCGGGCCGGCGCTCCAGCTCCTCGAGCAGGCGCAGGGAGACCCACGCGTCGGTGGCGGCGTAGCGGATTTGCTTCCGGGTGAGCGGGTTCTGTTCCCAATTGGAGACCTGAGCGGACTTGGAGACACGAGCCCCGAGGAGGAGCCCGCTCAAGTTGCGCAGACCGGTGGTTTGGATGCCACGCTCGGCCGCGATCCGGGAGAGGTCGGTGAACCCGGCGGCGGTAAAGTCGAGGATCCGCTGGAGGCCCTTGATGTCATCGTGGGGCGCCACACCCACCTTCTCGATGTCGGGATCGGCGAGGAGGGCAAAGAGCTCGCGGGGATCCTCCAGCTGGCGGAGCGGGAAGAGCCATGCCTTCTTCCGGGAAGCGAGCTGGACCAGGGCCGGCGGCCGGCTTTCCTGGTCGCGCCGGAACACCGGCTTGCTTTCCGTATCGAAACCCAGTCGCCGGTGTCCGCGCAGGGCGCGGACCACGCCGATCAGGTCGCGTTGCTTGTCGACCAGCTCGATGGTGCCGGTGAAGGAGACCAGGGGAAGCTCCTGCAGCCTTTGCTTGTCCATCCGCTCGTAGAATGGCTCGGGGGCGAGTGCAGCCATAGGGCAAGGATTCCGTGGGGCGGCACGGGCAGCAAGCTTTTCCCGGGAAGCGGGAATCCGGACTGCCTTTCCCGGTGCGGGCGGAGTGAACCGTAGGACGCCCCCGGTCCGCGGCGGCCCGACCGGCACGCCCCGATCCAGCGCCGTTTCAGTCCAGCGCTGGCTGGTGGATGTCGTGGAGGCGGAGCAGTCCGAGAAGCTGGCGGGTGGCCGGTTCGATGACCGGGAGGACGGCGATCTGGGAGCGCCTTTGTTCCATAAGGTCGGCCGCCGTTTGCAAGTCCATTTCCGGATGGGCGGCCACCGGCTCGGTGGTCATGACATGGCCGACCGGCTCACTGAGGAGATTCTCGTTGTCCTCGAGTCCCCGGCGCAGGTCGCCGTCGGTGAAGATTCCGGCGAGGGTTCCATCCTCGCGGACCACGCAGGCGGCCCCGAGCGGTCGCTCCGTCATGCGGAGGAGGATCTCCTTCACGCGGGTTTCCGGCTGTCCGACCGCGACCCGGTTGGCCGGGTGCATGACCTCATGCACCCGCAGGCTCAGTTTCCGTCCCAGTTGGCCGGAGGGGTGGAGGCGGAGGAAATCGCCGCGGGTGAAGCCGCGGGCCTCGACGAGGGCGGCGGCGAGCGCATCGCCGAGGGCGAGAGCGACCACCGCGCTGGCGGTGGGCGCGATCCCGAGCGGATCGGCCTCCCGCTCCACTGAGCCGTCGAGGGCGACATCGACCCACTCGGCGATGGGTGACTGGAGATTACCGAGGATCCCGATGACCGGGGAGCCCATGTCGCGGATGGCCGGACCCAGCCGGAGGATCTCGTCGGTGGCACCCGACTTGGAAATGGCGATGACCGGATCCCCGGCCGTGAAGAGACCGAGATCGCCGTGGAGGGCCTCGGCGGCGTGCAGGAAAACCGCGGGGGTGCCCGTGCTCCGGAAGGTGGCGGCGATCTTCTGGCCGATCTGGCCGGACTTGCCGATCCCGGTGATGACGACCCGGCGTCCCTCGCCCCCGCGCAGGAGGATCCGCACCGCCTCCACGAAGGAGGAGCCGAGGCGTTCCCGGCAGAGGTGGAGCGCATCGGCCTCCACGGCCAGCGCCTGCTTGCCCGTCTGGATCAGTTCGTCCGCGGAGAGGGAAAGGTCGGTGTCAGCCATGGTCTTCGGGGAGGAGAGGGGGCGTGCCGTGCTCGTCGAGATAGTGGCGGAGGATGAGGACGGCGGCGGCGGAGTCCAGCTTTCCACTGGCCCGTTCCCGGCGAGCCTTGCGGAGGTTCCAGTGGGCGCCGGCCTCCCGGCTCGTATCGCGTTCATCGACCAGCTCCACGGGGAGACCGAGGTGGTGCCGCAGTTCGGCGGCAAAGTCCTCCACTTCCCGGGCCATCTCCCCGGAGGTCCCATCCGGGCGCACCGGATGGCCGAGGACGATCCTGTCGGCCCCCTTCTCCCGGGCGACCCGCCCGAGGATCTCCCAGCGGGCCTCGGGGGAGGACTCGGTCACCGCGGGGAGCGGCACCGGTACGAGCAACTCATCGGCATGGGCCAACCCGATGCGGCGGCGGCCGTAGTCGAGCGCGAGAAGGGACATGGGCGGAGCCGACGGAGAGAGAGGGAAGGAGACCGACCGTTCAGAGGTGGGCGGCGTAGCGCGGGTCGTCCCCGATCCGGCGGACCAGTTCCTTGACTTCCTCCGCGCGCTCGCGCGGACAGACCAGGGTGGCGTCGGGCGTGTGGACCACGACCAGGTCGTCGACACCCACCACGCCGACCAGGTGCCCGTCCTCGCCCACCACGATGTTGCCCGTTGCCTCGTGGAAGCGAGCCGGCCCTACCGCCACGTTGCCGTCCGCATCCCGTTCGTGATGCCGGGCGACGGCCGGCCAGGAGCCGACATCGTCCCAGTCGAAATTCGCCGGGCGGGTCACCGTGCGGGAGGATTTCTCCATGAGGGCGTAGTCGATGGAGCGCTTGGGGAGGGCCGGAAATTCGCGGGCGAGGACCGCCTCCCGGGTCTCGCCGGAGCGGAGGGCCCCGGCCATCCGGTGGTAGCCCTCGGCGAGTTCCGGCGCGTGGGCCTGCAGCTCGGCGAGCAGGATGGACGGTCGCCACGCGAACATCCCGGCGTTCCAGAGGTAGTGGCCGGCAGCGAGGTAGCCCTCTGCGGTGGCGCGGTCCGGTTTCTCCACAAAGCGGAGGACCGGCCGGACTGGCGCGTCGGCCGTGGCGGCTTCCCCCGTCTCCAGGTAGCCGTAGCCCGTGGCCGGCTCCGTCGGGCGAATCCCGAGAGTGCCGAGAACCGCCTCGGTCTCCACCGTTTCGAAGAGGGCCGCGAGGTCCGCGCGGAAGGATGCCTCGTCGTGGATGACGTGGTCGGCCGGCAGCACCGCGAAGGCGGGGTCGTCGCCAGCGGAGGCGGCGAGGAGGGCGGCGAGGACAACCGCGGGTCCGGTATCCCGGCCGACCGGTTCGGCGACCACCTGGTCGGCCGGGACGGCCGGGCAGGCCCCGCGGCAGGCCTCGACCTGGTCGCCCTGGGTCACGATCCAGACCCGTTCCGGGGGCACGAGGCCGTCGAGGCGATGGACCGTCTGGCGCAACAACGGTTGGTCCCCGACGATGGGGAGGAGGTGCTTGGGGCGGAGCGTCCGGCTGCGTGGCCAGAAGCGTTCGCCCCGGCCACCGGCGAGGATGATGACAGAGCGGGGTGGGGGCATCCGTGGGAGGGTAGAGGTCGTCAGGAGGAGGGGGAAGGGGCGGTTCTCATTCGCGGGGCCCCTCGGGCTCCCCATCGGCGGGGCGGTTGGAGGCCGGTGCTTCCGCGTGAAGGTACTGGTGGAGGCGGGAGGCGAAGAGCGGGCCGATGCCCGGGGCCTCCGCGAGGGTCTCCGGGTCGGCCGCCCGGATGCGCTCGAGGCTCCCGAAGTGGGCGAGGAGGGCCTCCTTGCGCTTGCCGCCGAGTCCGGGGACATCGTCGAGCACGGACTCGCGAATCCGGCGGGAGCGGAGGTCGGCGTTGAAGTTGTTGGCGAAGCGGTGGGCCTCGTCGCGGGCGCGCTGGAGCAACCGGAGGCCCGCGTGGTGGTGGGGCAGGCGGAGGGGCGGTCGTTCCGAGGGGAAGACAATGGCTTCCTCCTTCTTGGCGAGCCCGATGAGGGCGGGCGGATCGACCTCGAGGAGGAGAAAGGCCTTGAGGGCGGCGGCCACCTGGCCCTTGCCCCCGTCGATCACGACCAGGTCCGGGAGGGGCTTGCCCTCCTCGGAGAGCCGGCGGTAGCGGCGGCCGACGACCTCCTCCATCGCGCGGAAGTCGTCGTTCCCCGTGAAGGAGCGGATGCGGTAGCGCCGGTAGTTCCGCTTGTCCGGCTTGCCCCCGGCGAAGCGGACCATGGAGGCCACCGCGTACTGGCCGGAGATGTGGCTGATGTCGAAGCACTCGATCGAGTCGACCGGCTGGTCCAGGCCGAGGGCCTCGGCGAGCGCGGCGGGCGCGGTGGCTACGCCCCCGCTGTCGGGGAGGGCCCGGGTGAACTTGCGGTTCTGGGTGATCGTCTTGCGGAGGGCGAGCAGGGTGTCGCGGAGGCTGGCGGCCTCCTCGAAGCGCTGGGCGGAGGCGGCCTCCTCCATTTTCTCACGGATCTCCTCCACCCACTCGCGGCTCTTCCCCTCGAGGAAGGCACAGGCCTGGCGCACGCGGGCGGCGTATTCCTCGAGGGTGATCTCGTTCTCGTGCCCGTAGAGCTCGGCGCGCGCGTCGTCGTAGAGCCGGATGCGCCCGTCGGGGAGCTCCTGCGGCGAGGCGTCGGAGAGGAGGATGCCGTACTTCCGCCGCATATCCGCGAGCGTCCGGCGGAGAGGTCCGGCGTGGGCGAAGGGCCCGAAGTAGAGGGACCCGTCCTGCAGGCGGTTGCGGGCGAGCCGGAAGCGGGGGACCGGGTTGTGCGCGTCCACCCGGATGAGGAGGAAGCGCTTGTCGTCGGTGAAATCGGTGTTGTACCGCGGGCGGTAGTCCTTGATGAGCCGGCCCTCGAGGAGGAGGGCTTCCGCCTCGGAGCGGACCTCCATGGTCTCGAGGTCCTCCACCATGGAGATCATCGAACGGATCTTCGGGTGCTCGATCTGGCGGGCGCGGCCGGGCTGGAAGTAGGAGGAGACCCGCTTGCGCAGGTCCTTGGCCTTGCCCACGTAGATGACCTCCCCCGTACGATCCTTCATCAGGTAGACTCCCGGCCGGTGGGGGAGCTGCCGGAGGATTTCACGGATTTTGCCTGTTTCCGGGGTTCGCAATTGGCGGATCTTTCGGTAGGGTGAGGGTTGTATGGCTTGGAGTTACCAATGTTGAGGCAACAGTTTTCCGTGGCCGTCGTCAACGTGGGCGACGAGCTACTCCTCGGGATCCGGGAGAATGCCCACCTTTCCCACATCGGTCAGCACGTTTCCCGGCGGGGAGGCGATGTCGTCTACGGCCGGGTGACCCGGGACCGCATCGAGGAGATCGAGGCGGCCCTGCGGGAGGCCATCCAAGCCGCCGACATCGTGATCGTCACCGGTGGACTCGGCCCCACCCAGGACGACCTCACCCGGGAGGCGGTGGCCCGGCTGCTCGGTTGCCCCCTCATCCACGACGCGGAGGTGGAGCGCACCCTCAACGAGAAGTTCCAGTCGCTCGGCCGGGTGATGTCGGAGAACAACCTGCGGCAGTGCCTCCGGCCGCGGGAGGCCCAGGTGATCCCGAACCGGTGGGGAACCGCCCCCGGCCTGCGCATTCTCCGCGAGGAGGCCTTCCTCTACCTGCTGCCCGGCCCGCGTTCGGAGCTGCATCCGATGCTCGAGGAGATCGTCTTTCCCGAACTGGAGGAGCGCGGCTGCCTGCCCGAGGTCTCCAGTTGGCTCCAGCTGCGCACCGCGGGCCTCGGGGAATCGACCGTGGAAACCCGCCTGGCCCCCATCGTGGAGAGTCGGCCGAACGTGCAGTTCGCCTACTGCGCCCACGCCGGCATCGTGGACATCCGGCTCTCCCCGGCGAGCCCGGAAACCACTACCGCGGAAGTGAACCGGGTAGGGGAGGAGTGCCGCCTCGTCCTCGGCGACAACTTCTTTGGGTTCGGGGACGAGTCCCTGGCCCGCAGCCTTGTCCTGCAACTCCGCTGTTGGGAGCGGACCCTGGCGATCGCCGAGTCCTGTACCGGTGGTCTCCTCTCCAGCGCGTTCACCGACATTCCGGGGGCCTCCAAGGTCTTCTCCGGGAGTGTTGTCGCCTACACGAACGCGACCAAGGTACAGATGCTCGACGTGCCGGAACCCCTCCTCCAGCAGCACGGGGCGGTCAGCGGAGAAGTTGCCGTGGCCATGGCCACCGGGGCGGCGGAGCGGCTCGGGGCCGACTACGCCCTCGCCGTGACCGGCTTCGCCGGGCCCGGGGGCGGCACGGCCGAGAATCCCGTAGGTACGGTTTATTGCGGGTACTTCTCGCCGAGCGGCGTGTGGTCGAAGCGCTTCGTCCTCCCCGGGGACCGGGCGGCCGTCCGGGAGCGCGCGGTGAACGAGTGCCTGAACTGGGCCCGTCGCATCCTCAAGCGCACCAAGGTCCAGGACTTCCTCGCTTCGCCGGTGGAGCAATAGGCAGGGTTGGGTCCCCCTTGCCCCCCGCGGCATGCTTACCCTCGTAATCCCCGACCTCCACCAGGATCTCGCCTGGGTGGAGCGGGTCCTCGCGACGGAGACCGGTTGGGACCGGATCGTTTTCCTCGGCGACTATCTCGACACCCGCTTCCCCCGGCAGGTGGCCTCGCTCGGGGAGACCGTGGACTGGCTGGTGGAATTCGCGAGGGAGCACGGCGACCGGGTCACCCGGCTCCTCGGGAACCATGACCTCCCCTACCTTGAGGTACTCCAGCAGGTCGAGGCCGGGGCCACGGATCCCTTGACGATCCGTTTCCCGGCCGGGGTGGAGATCCTCCCGCGGCACGTGCGGGCGGTGGCGGAGGGCTGGCGGTTCCCGTTCCGCCGCAGCTTCCGCCTCCTCGTGGAAGAGGAGGGGTGGCTGCTCTCGCACGCCGGGGTCCACCCCTCGTTCTGGCCGGAGGGCGGGAACCCGCGGGACTCGCTGGCCCGGCTGGAGGCGGAGGCGCACGCCGCGCTGGCTAACCTTCCGACCACGGAGAGCCCCCTCCTCGAGGCGGGGGCGGCCCGTGGGGGATTCCAGCCCGTGGGTGGGCTGACCTGGCTGGACTGGGACGAGGAGTTCGAGGACGGGCTGCCCCTGCCGCAGCTCGTCGGCCACACCCGTCATTTCGGGGAGGCGCGCCCGGAAGGGCGCTCCTGGTGCCTCGACGGAGGCCAGACGACCTACGGGCGGCTCCTCGACGGGGACCTTGCCATCGGCAGGGCCTGAACCCGCGCGCCGGGAGGATCGGGAGGAACGGCGCCGCCGGCTCAGCCCGAGGTCTTCCGGAGGAAGAGCACGGACATCGGAGGCAGGCAGACCAGGACCGAGTCCGGCTGGTCATCGGCGGGCTGCCCCGTGGAGAAGACCCCGCCGAGATTGCCAGTGCCGGTGCCCCCATAGTCGGCGGCGTTCGTGTTGATCCGCTCGTGCCAGAACCCTCCCGCGGGCACCCCGATCCGGTAGGAGTCGTGTTGGACCGGGGTGAGGTTGGCCACCACCACGTAGGAACCCTCCTCGCCTTCGGCCCCGCTGCGACGGAGGAAGGAAAGGACGCTGTGTTCCGCGTCCGAGCAGTTGACCCAGGAAAAGGCGGCGGGGTCGTGGTCGGTGGCGGCGAGGACCGGATCCTCTTGGTAGAGGTGGTTGAGGTCGGCCACCAGGGAGCGGATCCCGCGGTGATCGAGGTACTCCAGCAGGTGCCAGTCGAGCTGGCCGTCGTAGCGCCACTCGCTGGACTGCCCGAACTCGCAGCCCATGAAGAGGGTTTTCTTGCCCGGCCAGCCCCACATCCAGCCGTAGAGGGCGCGCAGGTTGGCGGCCTTGGCCGGGATGGAGGCTACCCCCATCTTCATGAGGAGGGAGGATTTCCCGTGGACCACTTCGTCGTGGGAGAAGGCGAGGACGAAGTGCTCGGAATTCTGGTAGAGCATCCCGAAGGTGAGCTCGTCCTGGTGGTACTTCCGGTAGAGGGGATCCTCACTGAAGTAGCGGAGGGTGTCGTGCATCCACCCCATGTTCCACTTGAAGTCAAAGCCCAGCCCTCCCTGGGCGGAGGGCCAGGAGACGCTCCCGAAGGAGGTCGATTCCTCGGCGATCATGACCGCCCCCGGATAGTAGTAGTGGAGCAGGTCGTTGACCGAGCGGAGGAAATCGATCGCCTCGAGATTTTCGCGACCGCCGTACTCGTTGGGAATCCAGTCCCCCTCCTCGCGGGAATAATCGAGGTAGAGCATGGAGGCGACCGCGTCCACCCGGAAGCCGTCGACATGGAAGCGGTCCATCCAGGCGAGGACGGAGGCGATGAGGAAGCAGCGCACCTCGTGGCGCCCGTAGTTGAAGATGAGGGTGCCCCAGTCGCGGTGCTCCCCCTTGCGCGGATCGGCGTGCTCGAAGAGGTGGGTCCCGTCGAACCAGGAGAGGGCGAAGCTGTCCTTGGGAAAGTGGCCGGGCACCCAGTCGACGATCACCCCGACGCCCTCCCGGTGGAGGTGGTCGACCATCGCCTGGAAATCCTCGGGGGTGCCAAAGCGGTGGGTGGGCGCGAAGAAGCCGGTGACCTGGTAACCCCAGGAACCGGCGAAGGGGTGCTCAGCGAGAGGGAGGAACTCCACGTGGGTGAACCCGTGCTCCTTCGCGTAGTCGGCGAGGCGCGGGGCCAGCTCGCGGTAGTTGAGGGAGCGGTGGCCGTCCCCGGTGTCCCGCATCCACGAACCGGCGTGCACCTCGTAGATGGAGATCGGGCGCTCGTACGGTTGCTGGCGGGCGCGCTCCTCCATCCACTCCTGGTCGCTCCAGGCGAAGTCGTCGACCGGGCAGACGATGGAGGCATTATGGGGCGGAGGCTCGAAGCGGGTGGCGTAGGGATCGCTCTTCAGGTGCAGGTTTCCGTCCGCCCCGAGGATCTCGTACTTGTAGACAAGACCCGCCTTCAGGCCCGGGACGAACAGTTCCCAGACGCCGGAGGATCCCAGTCGGCGGAGGGGGAGGTAGCGGCCGTCCCAGCCGACCGCGTCGCAGACCAGGGAGACCCGGCGCGCGTTGGGCGCCCACACCGCGAAGGCGACCCCGGGAACCTCGCGGACCGTGTGGGGGTGGGCACCGAGCTTGCGGTAAATGAAGTGCTCGTTCCCCTCGTTGAAGAGGTAGAGGTCGTGGTCGCTGAGGGTGGGCAGGAAGGCGTAGGGATCGTAGAACTGGCGAACCTCCCCGCTCGGGAACGTGACCCGCAGGCGATACGGGGTGACCTTGGTGACCTCGCCCGTGAAGACTTCGAAGAAGTCGGTGTCGTCCTTCCGGCGCAGGGGGACCCGCTTGCGCTCGGAGCCGTCCTCCTTCAGCAGGACCACTTGGCAGGTTTCCGCCCCGCGGACGAGGGCCCGCACGGCCACTCCCGGTTTCTTCCGGTAAGTGAGGGGGTGCATGCCGAGGACGGAATGGGGCTCGGCCATCCGTCCCTGGAGGAGTTCGTTGCGCAGTTCGGGGGAAAGAGGGTGGGTGGTGGTCATGGAGAGGGGTTTTGCGTTGGACCCGGGCCCGGGAGGCGTTGGGATCCTGTGCACGGATGTCGTACGGATCAACCCTATCCACTCCCGGCGCGGGTGCGCGGCCCCGTCGGCTCGCCCGGCTCCTCCTGGCGGCCGGCGGGCTCGCCGCCCTCCCGTGGCCCGGCGCGGCCCAGTCCCCGGAGCTCCAGATCCTCTCCGCGGGGGAGATGGAGTACGAGCTGGAGAGCCGGACCATGCGCTCGGAGGAGCCCGTGGAGGCCCGCTACGGACCGTTCTTCCTCGAGGCGGGCCGCTTCCGCTGGGGCCAGGACACCGGGGAGGTAGCCCTCGGCGGGGGCGTCCTCCTGCGACACGAGCCCGAGGCGGGTGGCCCTGCCGCAGCGGAGGATCTCCCCCTGGCGCGCGCCTGGATCCCCGATCGGCTCGCCCGCGTGCCCTACCGCGTCGAGGCGGAGACCGTGGAGGCCGCGGGGGGAGCGCGGGAGATCCGGGCGGAGGGCGGAGTGCGGGCCCTCTTTCCGGAGGGCCGGCTGCTGGCCGAGGAGGCCACTTTTGCGGAGGACGCCACCGCGGGGACGCCCTCGCTGGAGGCCCGGCGGGTGCGCGGGGGAGACGGGCGCCTGCTCGCCGAGGCGACTTCGCTCCGGCAGGAGGATGGCGTCCTCACCTGGGAGGATCCCGTGGTCCACTGGGGAGAGCCCTCGTGGGGATCGCCCCGCCTGCGAGCCGGCGAGGCCACCCGGGCCACGGAGGGCGGCCCTCTCCGGTTGAGCGATGTGCGCGTGGGTCTCGGTCCGGTGCCCTTCCTCTACTTTCCCCAACTCACCGTGGGCGGCCGGGAGGGCCGGGAGCTCCGCTTTTTCGGCGATGCCGGCGAACAGTCCAACCTCGGCTTCTTCGCCAACGCCGGGGTGCGCTTCCCCTTGCTGCCGGCGGTCACCGCGGAGCCGCGGATCAGCCTCTACACGCGGCGCGGGCTCCTGCTCTCTCCGGACTTCACCTGGAAGCACCGGGCACCCGGGGAGGGGATCGAGACGGCCGGCGAATTCCGGGGCGGGTGGATCGATGACCGCGGCTCGACCTCGCTGCGGGGCGAGGACCGCTTCGGACGCGAGGCCGGCCCCCAGCGCGGATACGCGATCGCCCGGGGACGGTTGAACCAGGAGGGAGGCTGGAGCTCGACGAACCAGTGGGAGTACTGGTCGGATGCGGCCGTGCTCCGCGATTTCCGGCCGGGCCTCTACGACCAGTTCTTTGCCCCGCAATCGTTCTCGGACTTCCACCTCCCGCTCTCCGGAGCGTGGAGCCTGAGCGGACTCGTGCGGGCGCGCACCGTACAGCAGGAAGACACCGTGGAGAAGTTGCCCGCGGTGCGGATCGACCTGCAGCCGCAGGCCCTGCGGGCCCTTGGGGGAGTCCGGCAGCGGGCGCGGGCGGCGGTGGCCCGGCTGCGCCGGAGCGACCCGGACAACCACACCCTGGCCGAGGCGGACCAGTACTCCGCGGAGTACCAGCTCGCCCGTCCCTTTTCCGTGGCGGGTGGCTGGACCCTGCGGCCGGTCGCCGGGGTGCGGGCGCGCAGCTTTCAGGCGGTCTCGCATTCCGGCAAGGACGGGTCCCGTGTGCTCGGGTCCTTCGGGGCAGACTTTGCGAATGTCTACGAAAAATCCCGGCCCGGACCCGGGGGCGTGTGGGGCTTCGACCGGATCCGCCACCGCGTGCGACCGGCGGTGGGCTACCGCTGGATGCCCGCGGGTGGCATGGATCGCGCGGACCTTCCCGAGCTGCAGCCCACCGCCTATGTCTCCGGGATCCAGCCGCTCGGGCTGGCCGGGCTGCGCGAACAGACGGCGCCCGGCGCCCGCCAGAAAGTCCGCCTGCAGCTCGGCAACGAGTGGTGGGGGTCCGAATCTTCCCGCGGGGCCCCGGACGGGCGCGCCGAGGAGCGTCTCCTCGCCCGGCTCGACCTGTACCAGGACTGGCGGGTGGACGACCGTTCTCCCCAGGGGGAGAGCGGGCCGGATACGGCCAGCGCGGTCGACTTCGGGCTGTCCCCGGCGCCCTGGCTGGAGGCCGGCGGATTCGCCCGGGTGGACACCCACGGTTTCGATGCGTACGAGGCGGGTCCG
The DNA here is from genome assembly GCA_913056175.1 of uncultured Opitutia bacterium. GTDB lineage: Bacteria > Verrucomicrobiota > Verrucomicrobiia > Opitutales > Puniceicoccaceae > CAJXLM01. The sequence continues at coordinate 17,186 of CAJXLM010000032.1, forward strand.
CGGGTCGAGGTACGGGAGGGCGACCTCTGGTCGAGCCAGCTGGGCTACGAGTTCCTCAAGGACCGGATCGGGCAACTCCGCTGGACCCTGACCAGCCGGATCAGCCTGCGCGACCGGATCCGGCTGCGCCTGCACTACGACGACCGGCAGGGCATCCTCAGCAAGCAGAGCTACCGCTGGATTCGCCGGGTGGGGCGCAACTGGTCGGTGGAGGCCAGCACGACCGTGCGCCGCGACAACCAGCGGGAAGGGGACGTGACCTTCGCGCTCGGGTTCCGCAGCCGATTGTTCTAGGCGGGGCCGTTCGTCCGTCGCCCGGACCGGCTCTCAGGAACCCGCCGGGGCGGGAACCTGGCCGCCCCCCTTCCCGGGTTTCCCGTGCTTTCTCGCGCCAATCTGCCGCCGCATGAAGATGTAGGCGCGGAAGTAGTTGGTGATCCCCCCGGCCAGGAAGAGAATGCTCCCGACGAGGTACTGGCTGGCGAGGAAGGCATCGAGTGTGTCCTCCAGCCCCCCGCTCGAGACGGACCAGAGGTAGGGTACGGAGGCGACCAGGAAGAGCACGGAGCCCGTCACGAAGGTGACCGCGGTGAGGTTGACCAGCTGGAGGCTGCTCTTCGGGCCCTTCTCGGGCACCTGGAGCACGTTGACCGCGGCCCCCACCACGAACTGGAAACTCCCCACGATGAAGCACCAGGCCCCCCAGAAGATCTGGTCGAACCAGGAGAGGAAGAGGAGACTGCCCACCGTGAAGAGGACCGTGCCCGTCTGGTAGGCAAAGGCCGCCACCAACTCCAGCCTCTCGTTGCGGCTGGCCTCCGGCTCCCGCCGGAGGTGGTTGGACACCTCGAGGAGGTCGTGGGTGGTCACGATCAGGTAGAGGATCGATCCGACAAAAAAGGTGAAGGCGCCGACATTCAGGTAGGCGGAGAGGGCCGGGTAGAAGAAGAAACTCCCCACCACGAAGGTGAGCCCGCCGATCTTGTAGAGGACGGCGTTCAGGCTCTCCCAGCGGAACTGTTTGCGCAGGTCTTCCCGACCCTCGGTGAGCTTGTAGACGCGGTCGCGGTTGCTGATGAGGTGTGGCATGGGCGGAGAGAGCGGACTCGACGGCACTCCAGTGGCAACAGGTGCGGCCACGCAGGGCAAGACCGGAAAGGGAGGGAGCGTCGCCGCTCTAGCCCGAATCGATCGCGTCGAAGGCCTTCGCGGCGGCGGCCGCTTCCGCGTCCTGCTTGGAGTGCCCCTTGCCGGTGGCCTCAATGCGGTCGGCCACGGTGACGCGCGCGGTGAACCGTCGGTCGTGGGGCGGGCCCTCCGTGGCAAGGATCTCGTAGGCGGGGAGAGTGGGGGGCTGCAGGCCCTGCGCCCACTCCTGGAGGGCACCCTTCGGGTTGGCCCGCACGGCCGCCTCGGCCGAGAGGTGGAAGGCCTCGTCGGGGAAAAGATGGCGGAAGGCGGAGCGCGCGGCGGGGAGGCCGCCATCGAGGTAGATCGCCCCGAGCACCGCCTCGAGAGCATCCTCGAGGACCGAGTCCGGCAACGGGCGCGAGGGGCCCTTCGGGCCGGTTTCGATGCGGTCCTCCAGCCCGACCGCGCGGGCGCGCCCGACGAGGTAGGAACCGCGGACGAGCCGGGCCCGCTCGGCGGAGAGGGTGCCCACCGCGACATCGGGATTCTCCCCGAAAAGCCGATGGGCGACGAGCAGCCCGAGGACGGCATCGCCGAGGAACTCGAGGCGCTCGTAGGAGGCCGTCCCCCCCGCCGAGGGATGGGTGAGGGCGGTGCGCAGGAGGTCGGGGTCGGCGAAGCGGTGGCCGGCGATGGGTGGCTGGGAAGACTCCTCCATGGGCCCTAGCCCAAGCGCAGGCCGATCCGGCTGCCGACCTCCTCGGCGAGCCGGGCGTAGGCGCGGGCCCCGTTGCTGGAGCGATCGTACTCGAAAATCGTCTGCCCGAAACTCGGGGCCTCCGTGAGCCGGACATTGCGGGGAATCAGCGTGCCGAAGACGGACGCGCCGAGGTGTTCGCGGACCTCCTCGACGACTTGGGAGGCCAACCGGGTGCGGCTGTCGAACATGGTCAGGACGATCCCGGCCAGCTCCAGTCCCGGATGGGTCCCGCCGGACCGGAGGTCCTCGCGCAGGCGGAGGATTTCCCCGAGACCTTCCATGGCGAGATACTCGCACTGCAGGGTGACGAGGAGGTAGTCGGCGGCGCTCAGCGCGTTCAGGGAGAGCACGGTGGAGGAGGGCGGGCAGTCGATGACCACGGCGTCAGGGGCGTCTTCCGACTCCCGGTAGGTGGCGAGCAGGTGGCGCAGCCGGAGGAGATACTCGTCGTCCCCGGGCAACTCGACTTCCGCGGCCACCAAGTCGCGCTCGGAGGGAACGAGGGAGAGGTGGTCGCGGCCCGTGGCGACCACCCGGGAAGCGAGGTCGCCCTCCCCGGTGAGGGGACCGTAGAGGCTGCCGCCGGAGGCGCGCTCGAGCCCGAGCCCGCTCGTGGTGTTCCCCTGGGGATCGAGGTCGATGAGGAGGACGTCCTTGCCGAGCCGGGCCCAGGCGGCGGCGAGGCTGACGGAAGTGGTGGTCTTGCCTACTCCCCCCTTCTGGTTGGCGACGGCGACAACGGTAGTCGGCATGACCGCCAAGGGGAGGGGAGGGACCGAGCCGAGGCAAGACAATCCCGGCTCCGGAGGAGGACCTCCGGCCGCGGGAAGGGGGCGGGCGCCTCTAGCTCGCCTTGGAGAAGAAGCTGCGTACGGAGGCGGCGGCGTAGTCGCGGTTCATCTTCGCGATCATGTCGAGGGGGATCTCCTTGGGGCAGGCCTCCTGGCACTCCCCGTAGTTCGTGCAGTTGCCAAAGCCGGCCTCGTCCATGGCGTGGACCATGGAGATCGCCCGCCGGTCCCGCTCCGGTTTGCCCTGCGGCAGGGAATTCAGGTGGGATAGTTTGGCCCCGGTGAAGAGCATGGCGGCCCCGTTCGGGCAGGCGGCCACGCAAGCCCCACACCCGATGCAGGCGGCCGCGTCCATGGCCTTGTCGGCCACGTCCTTGGGGATGGGGATCTCGTTGGCGTCCGGGGCGCTCCCGGTACGCGCGGTGATGTAGCCGCCGGCCCGGATGATGTCGTCGAAGGCGCTCCGGTCGACGACGAGGTCCCGCATCACCGGGAAGGCCGCGGCCCGCCAGGGCTCGATGGTGATGGTCTGCCCGTCGTGGAAATGGCGCATGTGCAACTGACAGGCGGTCGTGGCCTTCTCCGGGCCGTGGGCCTGGCCGTTGATCACGAGCGAACAGGCCCCGCAGATCCCCTCCCGGCAGTCGTGGTCGAAGGCGACCGGCTCCTCCCCGTCCGCGATCAGCTGCTCGTTGAGGATGTCGAGCATCTCGAGGAAGGACGAGTCCTCGGAAACATCTTCGAGGTCGTAGTGAGCGAATTGGCCGGCGGTCTCCCGGCTCTTCTGGCGCCAGATCTTCAGGTGAAGCTTCATGAGAGGGTCTCCGTTGCGGGGTTCGGGAGGGGGGAGAGGGATTACTTGTAGCTGCGGGTCGTGAAGGAGACTTCCTCGTACTCGAGGACTTCCTTGTGCAGTCGCGGTGGCTGGTCATCGCCCTGGAATTCCCAGACGCCGACAAAGGCGAAGTGCTCGTCGTCGCGCTTGGCCTCACCGGCGGAGAGGTAGCCGCTCTTCACGATGTCGTCCTCCTCGGTGTACTGGTACTCAGTGCGGAAATGGCCCCCACAGGATTCCTCCCGCATGAGGGCATCGCGGCACATCATTTCCCCGAACTCGAGGAAGTCGGCGATCCGGCCGGCGCGCTCCAGTTCCTGGTTGATCTCGCCCTCACCGCCGAGGACGCGAACCTCCTGCCAGAATTCCTTGCGCAGTTTCTGGATCTCGGCGATCGCCCACTCGAGGCCCTCCTTGCTCCGGGCCATGCCGCACTCGCCCCAGACGATCTCGCCGAGGCGCTTGTGGAAGTAGCGGGGACTCTTCGTGCCCTTGATGTCGAGGAGGCGCTGGAGGCGATCCTTCACCTGCTGCTCCGCCTCGTCGAAAGCGGGGTGGTCGGCCCGCACGGAGCCGGCCTTGGCAAGGCCCTCGCGCCCGAGGTAGTCGCCGAGGGTGTAGGGCAGCACGAAATAGCCGTCGGCGAGCCCCTGCATGAGGGCGGAGGCCCCGAGCCGGTTCGCGCCGTGGTCGGAGAAATTGGCTTCCCCGGCGGCAAAGAGGCCGGGGAGGTTCGTCTCGAGATTGTAGTCCACCCAGAGTCCGCCCATTGTGTAGTGGACCGCCGGATAGATCATCATCGGGGTGGAGTAGGGATCGTCCCCGGTGATGCGGTTGTACATGTCGAAGAGGTTGCCGTAGCGCTCCTCGATCGCCTTCTGCCCGTCGCGCTGGATGGAGTCGCGGAAGTCGAGGAAGACGCCCAGCCCGGTCGGCGCGACCCCCCGACCCTCGTCGCAGGCTTCCTTGGCCGCCCGCGAGGAGATGTCGCGAGGCGCAAGGTTGCCGAAGGAGGGGTACTTCCGCTCGAGGTAGTAGTCGCGCTCGTCGTCGGGCACCTTGTTCGGGTCGAGCTGGCCCTCCCGGATCTTCTTGGCGGTCTCCGCGCTTTTCGGCACCCACACGCGCCCGTCGTTGCGGAGGGACTCGGACATGAGGGTGAGCTTCGACTGCTGGTCCCCGTGCACGGGGATGCAGGTCGGGTGGATCTGGGTGAAGCAGGGGTTCGCGAATCCGGCTCCCTTGCGATAGGCCCGGTGGGCGGCGGTCACGTTGCAGCCCTGGGCGTTGGTGGAGAGGAAGAAGACATTGCCGTAGCCGCCGGTGGCGAGGACCACGCAATCCGCGGCAAAGCGCTGGATCTCCCCGGTCACGAGGTTGCGGGCGATGATGCCTTTGGCATGGCCGTCGACGAGGACGAGCTCGAGCATCTCGTGCCGGTTGTACATCTTGACCTGGCCGAGCCCGATCTGGTGGCTGAGCTGCTGGTAGGCCCCGAGGAGGAGCTGCTGGCCGGTCTGCCCGCGGGCGTAGAAGGTGCGGCTGACCTGGGCGCCGCCGAAGGAGCGGTTGGCGAGGAGGCCGCCGTACTCCCGGGCGAAGGGGACCCCCTGGGCCGCGCACTGGTCGATGATGTTCACCGACACCTCGGCGAGCCGGTAGACGTTCGCCTCGCGCGAGCGGTAGTCCCCTCCTTTAATGGTGTCGTAGAAGAGGCGGTAGACGCTGTCGCCGTCATTCTGGTAATTCTTCGCGGCGTTGATCCCGCCCTGGGCGGCGATGCTGTGGGCGCGGCGGGGACTGTCCTGGTAGCAGAAGCAGCTCACCTTGTAGCCCATCTCCGCGAGGGAGGCCGAGGCGGAGGCACCGGCGAGACCGGACCCGACCACGATGATGTGGTACTTCCGGCGGTTGGCGGGGTTCACGAGCTTGATGCTCGCCTTGTGGTTGGTCCACTTTTCCTCCAGGGGACCTTCGGGGGTTTTGGGGTCGAGATTCATGGCTGCTAGGGGGAGAGGTTGGCGACGGCATCCGACTTTTCAACCGGGTACTCGACATAGAGGGGCGACTGGCCGTCCCAGCCGGCGACCGCCTCCTGGATCGCCTCCGCGTAGACCAGCTGGGGCCCTCCGTACCAGGAGACGAGCACGGCGGCCGGGAGGGCGGCAAAACCGAGGAAGATGACCCACCCGTAACCGACCGCGAAGCGATGCAGGTACTTGTACCAGTTCTCGTTCCGCAGGCCGAGGCTCTGGAACATGCTGGCCACTCCGTGGGAGAGGTGCCAGCAGAGCAGGCCCATCGCCACGAGATAAAAGCCCGCGATCCACGGGCTCGCGAATCCGTAGACGATCATCGCGTAGACGTCCTGCGTGTTCTTCCCGTCGAGGTCGAAGCGGAGTTCCCGGTAGGCGGGATCGGTCACCTGCAGGGTGAATTGGGCGAGGTGAAAGACGATGAAGGCCAACAGGATCACCCCGGAGTACTTCATCGTCCGGGCGGCGAACGAGGCCTGCTTGTACTTCTGCTTTTCGTAGCCGGCCGGTCGCGCCCGGCGGTTGTCGCGGACGAGGAGGACGGCCGCGGTGATGTGGAGGACGACCGCCGCCAGTAACACGATCCGTACGAGCCAGAGAACTTCCCACGGCAGGACCTTGTGGAGGAAGTACGCGTAGCCGTTGATCGCGGAGGGTGCCCCGAAGGTCTGCAGGTTGCCAAGCATGTGGCCCAGCACAAAACCGACGAGGATCAGCCCGGTGAGGGCCATGACAAATTTCTTGGCGAGGGAACTGCTAAGGAGAGCGCCGAGCATGGGGAATTTCTGGGTTGGAAGTGGGGTTGACTTCTTAGGGCAGCATCGGGCGAAGACTCTTCAATACAATCGCCGCGCCCGCGTTCCCGCAAGCTAACATCTGCATTGCTGCCTCTCATTAGGAAGTCTTGCGGCGTTTTCGTTGGACACCCGAGAGTCGGCCCCGCATATCCCTGCGGCATGAAAGTCTATGTGAACGGGGCCTTCGTGGAGCAGGAGGACGCAAAAATTTCCGTCTTCGACCACGGCCTTCTCTACGGGGATGGTGTCTTCGAAGGGATCCGTTTGTACAGCGGGAACATTTTCAAGCTGGAGGAGCATCTCATCCGCCTGGAACGCTCCGCCCACGCGATCGCGCTCGAGTTGCCGGCTGCGCGCGGGGAATTGCGGGAGCTGGTCTGTGAGGCCTGCCGGGTGAACGGCCTCACCGATGGTTATATCCGCCTCGTGGTGACCCGTGGAGTCGGCTCCCTCGGTCTCGCCCCCTGGGAATGCGGGGAGCCCGGGCTGATCGTGATCGCGGATACCATTGCCCTTTATCCGGAGCAATTCTATACGGAGGGGCTCCGCCTGGTCACCGTGCCCACCCGGCGCGTGGGAGCCGCCGCCCTGCCGCCGATGGTGAAGTCCCTCAACTACCTGAACAACATCCTCGCGAAGATCGAGGCTCGCCAGGCCGGTTGCCCGGAAGCGCTCCTTCTCAATGACGAGGGCAAGGTGGCCGAGTGCAGCGGCGACAACCTCTTCCTCCTCCAGGGAGGCCAGCTTTTCACCCCCCCGATCGGGGCCGGCAGCCTCCGCGGAATCACCCGGGGCGCGGTCATGGACATCGCCGAGGAGATGGGCCTGCCCGTGCGCGAGTGCGACTTGACCCGCTACGATGTGTGGGTGGCCGAGGAATGCTTCGCCACCGGGACCGCCGCCGAGGTCATCCCGGTCGTGGAGGTGGACGGCCGCCGCATCGGCACCGGTCGCCCCGGCCAGTGGACCCACCGGATCCTCGAGAAGTTTCAGGAGCGGGCGGTCAGCGAGGGAACCCGCATTTGACGGGAGCGCCGGAATCGCTTTCTTGGGAAACCATGGGGAAGTCCCAACAGTGTGACCTCTGCGGAGGTCCGGCCACCATCCATCTCACGCAGATCATCGACGGGGAGATCCGCCGGACGGATCTCTGCGAATCCTGCCAGGCCAAGGCGGGTGCGCAGGTACCCGGGGCCCTCGGCGAACTGGCCGAGGCGGCGGCGGGCGGCTCCCACGAGGAGGAGCCCGAAGCGGCCCTCGGTCCCTGCCCGAGCTGCGGCTGCGACACCGATGCCCTCCGCCGGACGGGCCGTTTCGGCTGCCTCGATTGCTACGAGCATTTCCAGCCGATCCTCGGCGGCATTCTCTTCGCCCTCCAGCCCGGGCGGATCCACGAGGGGAAGGTACCGGCGGCCCAGTTGGCCCGGCGCGAGCAAGCGCAGCGGGGCGAGCAACTCCGCAAGGATCTCGCCCGCGCGATCCGCGAGGAACGCTACGAGGATGCCGCCGCGTACCGCGACCTGCTCCAGGGCGGCGAACCCGAGGAAACCGTCGATGGCGCTCGATCTTGACCAGTTGATCAAGGCGGGTTCGGAGCTCACGCACCAGCCGAGTTCCTCCGTGCCGGTGGTGCTCATGACCCGCATCCGCCTGGCGAGAAACATCGCCGGCTACCCCTTCCCCGGCTTCGCCTCGGAGGAGGACCGGGAGAATGTCTTCCGCCAGGTGGTGGAGGCGGCCCGCGGGCAGGACTTGCTCGGGGATCCGCTGGTCCTGAGGATCGCCGACCTCTCCGAGCGGGAGAAGCGCATCCTTGTCGAGCGCCACCTCATCAGCCGGGAGCTGGCCGAGGCGGAGGCGGGGGCCGGGGTGATCCTGAACGCGGACCAATCCTGCTCGATCATGGTCAACGAGGAGGACCACCTCCGCATGCAGGCCATGCTCGCCGGGTTCCAGCTGGAGAAGGTCTGGAAACGGATCGACGAGCTGGACAGCGGGCTCGAGGGCCGGCTCGAGTACGCCTTTTCCCCGGACCTCGGCTACCTCACCGCCTGCCCCTCGAACGTTGGCACCGGCCTGCGCGCCTCCGTGATGATGCACCTGCCCGGGCTGGTCATCGCCAAGTCCATGGAGAAGGTGATCCGCGCCGTGAACCAGATCGGGCTGGTCGTGCGCGGCTGGTTCGGGGAAGGCTCCGACGCCTCCGGCAGCATCTTCCAGATCTCGAACCAGCAAACCCTCGGAGAGAGCGAGGCCGCCATCCTCAAGCGACTCGGCAACGTCCTCAAGACCGTCCGCAAGCAGGAGGAAAACGCCCGCCTCCGGCTGCTCGAGAGCGACCGCAACCGGATCCTCGACCGCATCGGGCGGGCCTACGGCTCCCTTCGCCACAGCCACCTCCTCAGTTCCAACGAGGGGATGAGCGTGCTGTCCCTCATCCGCATGGGGGTCGATTTCGGGATTTTCCCGAAGGAGGTGCGCAGCCGGGTGGACCGCCTCTTCATCGAGACCCAACCGGCCCACGTCCAGCACCTCGCTTCCTCCGAGCTGGAGTCGGCCGCCCGCGATTCCCTCCGGGCCAACCTCCTCCGGGAGGAGTTTGCCTCCCTGCCGGAGCCCGACTGGGAAAAAGCACCCTCCTGAGCCGGGGAAAGGACCCGGGCCGCGTTGACTCCGGCCCTTTCTGGTCGTAGATCATCGGTATGGAGCCGATGAACAACTTCACCCCGCGGGCCCAGCAGGTGCTCGCGTTGGCCCGCAAGGAGGCGGACCGCTTTCACCACACCTATGTCGGGACCGAGCACCTTCTCCTCGGGCTGATCAATCTCGGCCAGGGCGTCGCCGTGAATGTCCTGCAGAAGCTCGGACTCAGCCTCGACACCGTGCGGGGCGCGGTCGAGAAGCAGGTGGGCACCGGGCCGGAGACCAAGCCGACCGGCAACATCCCCTACACCCCGCGGGTGAAGCAGGTACTCGCCCTCGCCAACAAGGAGGCCAAGGCCCTCAACCACAGCTACGTGGGCACCGAGCACATTCTCCTCGGCCTCCTCCGCGAGGGGGACGGGGTGGCCGCGCGGGTGCTCCGCTCCCTCGATGTCGACATCGAGCGCTGCCGCAACGAGATCCTCATCGAGCTGGACCCGAACTTCAGCGAGAATCCGGAGGCGGAGGCCGCCGGGGTCGGCCCGGGCGGGAGCGGGCAGGAGGAGAAGAAGGAGGTGAAGACCCCCGCCCTCAAGTCCTTCGGCCGCGACCTCACCGAGATGGCCCGCAAGGGCGAGCTCGATCCGGTCATCGGCCGGGAGAAGGAAATCCGCCGGGTCATCCAGATTCTCTGCCGCCGCACGAAGAACAACCCGGTCCTCATCGGGGAGGCCGGGGTCGGCAAGACCGCCATCGTCGAGGGCCTCGCCCAGGAGATCTCCTCGGGTGTGGTTCCGGAGATCATCCTCGACAAGCGGGTCATCACCCTCGACCTCGCCCTCATGGTCGCCGGCACCAAGTACCGCGGCCAGTTCGAGGAGCGGATCAAGGCGGTCATGGACGAGATCCGCAAGTGCGGGAACATCATCCTCTTCATCGACGAGCTCCACACCATCGTCGGTGCCGGGGCGGCCGAGGGTGCCATGGACGCCTCCAACATCTTCAAGCCCGCCCTCAGCCGCGGCGAGCTCCAGTGCATCGGGGCGACCACCCTCGGCGAGTACCGCAAGCACATCGAGAAGGACAGCGCCCTCGACCGGCGCTTCCAGTCGGTGAAGGTGGACCCGCCGAGCCTGGAGGACTCCATCGAGATCCTCGACGGGATCAAGGTGAAGTACGAGGAGCACCACAAGGTGGAGTTCACCCGCGAGGCCATCGAGGCCGCCACCAAGCTCTCCGACCGCTACATCACCGGCCGTTTCCTGCCGGACAAGGCCATCGACGTCATCGACGAGTCCGGCGCCCGCGCCCGGATCAACTCCCTCGAGCGGCCCCCGGAGATCGAGGAGCTCTCCAAGCGGATCGAGGAGGTCTGCGCCCAAAAGGAGGAGGCCATCAGCCAGCAGAACTTCGAGGACGCCGCCAGCTTCCGCGATGAGGAAAAGCGGTTGCGCCAGCAGCGCGAGGAAGAGCTGGAGAGCTGGAAGAAGAGCCGCGAGGAGACCAAGATTTCCGTGACCGAGGACGATATCCTCCAGGTCATCGCGGACTGGACGGGGATCCCCCTCACCCGCATGGAGGAGAAGGAGAGCGCCAAGCTCCTCCACCTCGAGAAGGACCTGCAGTCCCAGGTGGTCGGGCAGGACGAGGCGACCGTGGCGATCGCCCGGGCCCTCCGCCGCTCCCGGGCCGACCTCAAGGACCCCCGCCGGCCGATCGGGTCCTTCATGTTCCTCGGGCCGACCGGGGTCGGGAAGACCCACCTCGCCAAGACCCTCGCCGAGAGCATGTTCGGCAGCTCCGACGCCATCATCCAGGTGGACATGTCCGAGTACATGGAGAAGTTCTCGGTCTCCCGCCTGATCGGTTCGCCCCCGGGCTATGTGGGCTACGAGGAGGGCGGCCAGCTCACCGAGGCGGTCCGCCGTCGGCCCTACTCGGTCATCCTGCTCGACGAGATCGAGAAGGCCCACCCGGATGTGGTGCAGCTCCTCCTGCAGGTCCTCGAGGAGGGCCGGCTCACCGACAGTCTCGGCCGCCGCGTCGACTTCCGGAACACCATCCTCATCATGACCTCGAATGTCGGGGCGGAGATCCTCCAGAAGAATACCTCCCTCGGCTTCGGCTCGGAGGACACCACCTCCGACTTCGAGAAGGCGAAGGACCGGATCCTCGAGGAGACGAAGCGGCTCTTCAAGCCGGAGTTCCTCAACCGGCTGAACGAGTTGATCATCTTCCGCCCGCTCGACCGGGTCCACATGCGCGAGATCGTCGACCTCGAGCTGGAGACGGTCGGCAAGCGCCTCGCCGACCGCGGGATCACCTTCGAGCTCACCGAGCCCGCCAAGATGTTCCTCATCGAACAGGGCTACGACGAGAAGCTGGGCGCCCGCCCTCTCCGCCGGGCCATCGAGCGCTACCTCGAGGACGGGCTGGCCGAGGCCATCCTCGGCGGCTCCATCAAGCCGGGTGAGCCCATCCAGGTGGATGTCGGCGAGGAGGAAGAGTTGACCTTCCGGCAGGGGACTTCCTCCTCGGTGTAAGGGCGAGAGCTCTCCCCGGGATTCCGGGAGAACTCGACGCCGCAATTTCCCAAGCGCCCCTCGCCCGGTTTCCCGGGCGGGGGGCGTTTTTGTGCGGGGGTCGCTGGCGGGGTACGCGGCTGCAGGCGGGGAGGGGAGGGCCACGGTTTCCCGTTCCGCCGGCCGGCCGGACCGGGCAGGATGGCGGATCCATTCCTTCCGCTTGACCCACCGATCAGGTGCATTTGTTGTATCCATGGTTCCGGCGATTTTGTACCCGGAAGAAGGGAGTCTCCTCGCCCCAACCCCAACCCCCGCCCCAACCCCAACCCCAACCCCTCCTACCCCTATGACTGCTGTTGCCGAAACGACGGAGGTCCATGAGGTCCTCCACTCCCTCGACCGTGCCCTCACCGCGGGCGACATCGAAGCCGCTCTCGCCCTTTTCCGCGAGCAGACCTACTGGCGCGACCTCGTCAGCTTCACCTGGAACATCCGCACGGTGGAGGGGAAGGAGGGGGTCCGCGACCTCCTCGAGGCCCGCCTCGCCGACGTGCAACCCTCCCACTGGGAGGTGACGGAGGCCGACCCGGAGCCGGACGCGGACGGCGTCCAGACGGGGTGGTTCACCTTCGAGACCGCGGTCGGCCGGGGCATCGGTTTGCTCCGCCTGAAGGACGGTCTCATCTGGACGATGCTGACCTCGCTCAGCGAGTTGAAGGGCTACGAGGAGCCGCTCGGCTTCGAGCGTCCCCTCGGGACCTACCACGGTGCCGCCAAGGACCGGAAGAGCTGGAAGGAGCGGCTCGAGGAGGAGCAGAGCAGGCTCGGCTTCTCCGAGCAGCCTTTCGTGGTCATCGTGGGCGGGGGCCAGGGAGGCATCGCTCTGGGCGCCCGCCTCCGCCAGCTCAATGTCCCGACGATCCTCCTCGAGAGGAACGAGCGGGCCGGGGACAGTTGGCGCAAGCGCTACAAGTCCCTCTGCCTGCACGATCCGGTCTGGTACGACCACCTGCCCTACCTTCCCTTTCCCCCGAACTGGCCGGTCTTTTCCCCGAAGGACAAGATCGGGGACTGGTTGGAGATGTACACGAAGGTGATGGAGCTGAACTACTGGACCTCCACGACCTGCGAGAGTGCCTCCTACGACGAGGAGTCGGGCGAGTGGACCGTGCGGGTGAACCGCGACGGCGAGGAGATCACCCTGCGGCCGAAGCACCTCGTCCTCGCCACGGGCATGTCCGGCAAGCCGAACCTCCCCCGCTTTCCCGGCAGCGAGACCTTCCGGGGTGAGCAGCACCACTCCTCCCGCCATCCCGGGCCGGAGGCCTACCGCGGCAAGCGCGCCGTGGTCATTGGCTCGAACAACTCCGCCCACGACATCGCCGCGGCCCTCTGGGAACACGATGCGGAGGTCACCATGGTGCAGCGCTCCTCCACCCACATCGTGAAGTCGGATTCCCTCATGGAGGTCGGGCTCGGGCCCCTCTATTCGGAGGAGGCTGTCGCCAACGGGGTGACCACCCAGAAGGCCGACCTTATCTTCGCCTCGATTCCCTACGGCCTGCTCGCCGATTTCCAGCGGCCGATCTACGACGAGATCCGCCAGCGCGACGCCGACTTCTACGAGCGGCTGGAGAAGGCCGGCTTCCTCCTCGATTTCGGGGACGATGATTCCGGCCTCTTCATGAAGTACCTCCGGCGCGGGAGCGGATACTACATCGATGTGGGCGCCGCGGAACTGGTCGCCGAGGGCAAGATCAAGCTGGAGGCTGGACGGGAGGTCGCGCGGATCACCGAGGACGCCGTGGTCCTCGAGGACGGCACGGAGCTGCCGGCGGATCTCATTGTCTACGCGACGGGCTACGGCTCCATGAACGGCTGGGCCGCCGACTTGATCGGCCAAGAGGTGGCCGACAAGGTCGGCAAGTGCTGGGGGATCGGCTCGGACACCACCAAGGATCCGGGTCCCTGGGAAGGGGAACAGCGCAACATGTGGAAGCCCACCCAGCAGGAAAACCTCTGGTTCCACGGGGGCAATCTCCACCAGTCCCGCCACTACTCCCTCTACCTCGCCCTCCAGCTGAAGGCCCGGCAGGTCGGCATCCCCACGCCGGTCTACGGGCTTCAGGAGGTCCACCACCTCTGCTGAGGTCCGCGGCCCGGCGCCCGCCGGCCCTTCCCCGTCCCGGCGCGGAAGGGGGGAGGGGCCGGCGGGGCTCTCCCCGGGGAGCGCGATCCGTCCTCAGGCCGGCTCCATCTCCCCGAGACGCTCGCGGTCGGTGAGCCGACGGAAGAGCTGGAGGGTGCGCCGGGTGGCCTCGCTGTCCACCTCCGGCGCCCCGCGGCCGGCGCGCTCGTCCTCCCCGGTCACCGTGCGCACCTCCCAGGAGAGGCGGGTGCGGTCGGTCCGGTTGGGCACGCTGGCGTGCAGGTGGGCCCCGGAAAAGGCGAGGAGGTCACCCGGGAGGAGGCTCACCGCGAGGGCCTCCGCCTCCGGCAGGGCCTCGGTGGCCAGGGGCAGGAGGGGGTAGTCCGGCTCGGGCCCCTCCGACCGCAGCCGTCGGAGAAGTTCCGCGAAATCCCACCCCGCGCTGTCGTTGGCCACGGGGGTGCGGAACCGGGAGGGATAGAAGGCGAGGGTGCGCTCGCCGGTCGTTGGAAAGACGGGGGCCCACCAGTTCACCTGGCTGCTCACCCGGGTTCCCCAGGTATCGCGGTGGATGCCGAGGGGGCTCACCCTGCGCCGCCCGCTCTGGCTGTGGGCCATCTGTACGCGCACACCGGGGCCGTCCCCGTAGTTGGCCGCCGGATCCATCCCGACCGCGCCGAGAGCGGCCCGCAACGGCCCGCGCACGGCCGCATCCTTGCGGACCGCCCGGCGGAGCTGGTCCGCCCGCTCGTTGAGCTCGGCCTCCCCCCAGCGGAGGTGGGCCGCCTCGGGATCCTCTCCGAGAAAGTCGCGCGCCCGCTGTGCCAGGGAGGCCACGAGGGTGGCCACCTCCGCGAAACCGCGGAAGACGAGGAGCTTGCCCGCGTAGAGGGCGTCGTTGCGCTCCCGGTCGGGGAGCGGGTGGTCGTGGTGTTCGAGGGCGATCATGGCAGGGCGGGGCTCCCTGCCGTGGGCTTCTCTCACAAGTGGTGGGCCTGCGCCAGTCCCAAGGCGACCCGCACGAGCGCCGTGAGCCCGAAGCCGCCGAGGAGAAGGAGGAAACCGCGCAGCCCGGAACAGGTGGTCAGGAGGGGCGCGTGCCGCATCTCGTGGAGGGTGGCAAGGTAGAGGAAGACGCCCGAGGCGAGGGAGAGCACCGTGGCCTTGATCAACGCCAGCGCCTCCCCGCTCAGGAAACGCTCGAGGTCCCCGCCCACGAAGACGCCCACGGGAGTGGCCACCGCGAACACGAGGTAGAGGATCCACACCGCCCGGCGGGGGAGGGTGCTCCGGATCATGGCCAGCGCGAGCGCGAAGCCGGCCGACCCCTTGTGCGCGAGGACGGCCACGAGGATGAGGAGGATCGCGAAGACATCCGCGGAAATCCCGAGGGCCACCCCGAGGAAAAAGCTGGGGATCCCGATGAGGACGGTGAGGAGGATTGGCAGGAGGGGGGGCGAGGGGGCGGGCTGGTCCGGATCGCCCTCCCCCGCCAAACCGTCCGCCCGCACGTGCAGCAACCAGTGCTCGAACTCGAGCAACGCGAGAAAGGCGAGAACCGCCACGAAGCTCGCTACGGGAAATTGCACGCCGGGTACGGCCACCCCCATCCAGTGCGTCCCGGCCGGCAGCATGATCAACAGCGACAATGCGAGGAAGACTCCCGCCGCGAAGGCCTGCCCGCGCGGGAACTCGGGCAGCGCCGATCCCTCCGCCCGCCGCTGCAAGGGACTCCAACCGCCGGCCACCGCCGCCAGGAAGATCGCGAGCGCCGCAAAGCTCTTCAGGCCGGTGTAAGTGGCAAGGGGAAAGAAATCCATAGGGGGGGGCGGGCGACGGTTTGTTACCTCATAACATTCAGTCCCGGGTGTCAAGCCCACGGCCCGGCCCGACTCCCTCCGGCCGCCCACCTTCCCCGACTGAGCCCACCCGCTCGGCTCCCTCATTCCCGCGTCGACTTTTGCCTCCTCTGCTCGGAGGAACTTCCGTTCGTAGGGCGCTCTCTCGTCGTGAAGGGGGAACCCGCCAGGGGCCTTCCAGCGGACGGGCCCCGGGGAACGGGGGAGGGTTTCGCTCCCTGCCTTTCGCTCAACTGCGGACGGTGGCGGGACCGAGTACGGGTCTCCCCGCAACCTGCGGTCCAGCCGCCCACGGGGCCGGACCTCTGATAGAGTTTCCTGTCACTATTTGCGGCAAACCAGGTCTCAAATGATGCGAGGAGTTACGCAACTGGCTTGCGGGTAGGCATGAAAGAGGCAGGAATCGGCCCGCGGAGGAGCCTCCCGCCACCGGGCCGGACGGAAATGGGAGGCTGCGGGGTCCCGGGTTTGCGCTGGCGAGGGTCACCCCAGACCTGCGGGCGTGGGGGAGGGTCGGGGAGAGAGAGCTGCCGCGGAAGACAGCCGGGACGGGCCGGCTCTCGCCTCACGCAGGGCGACGACTTGTGTGGTCTCGAGCATGGGCCCGGCCAGCCCGGGCCCATTCCGCGCTCTCGGGGGTCTGCAGGAGGGAGTCGACGGTCTCCCGGGCATCAACCTCGGAGGGGGCGGGGACCCGGTTGGGATCCTCCAGCTTGGGGCCCACTCCAATGGCCCGAAGGCCGGCCGCCGCCCGGGCGGTAGCAGATTCGTCGGAGCGGGAGTTTCTGTCCGCTCAGTTCCTGTCCAGCGCGAGGGAGAGGAGTGCTTTCATGGTGGGGGAGGGGACGGGACGGGTCGGGCGGGTCGCGGCTGGTTCTGCGGGGACCACGGGGAGGGTACCGGGCGCACCGGGCTGTGGAGGGCAAGCGCGGACCTTGGGTCCCGCCAGCGGAAGGGGAGCGCTCTCGGGTAGGGGGAGGAATCCACTGGGGAAACGACCCCGAGAGCGCTGCCCCTCGGAACCGGGGCGCAGCGCTCTCCGCTCGGGGGCCGGAATCGCCGCTCGGCCGGAGTTGCCCTCAATCCGTCCGGGCGCGGCGGCGACGGCAGAAAACCGCCGTGGCCAGACCGACCGCACCGAGAAGGAAACCGTAGCTGGAGGGCTCGGGGATGAGGGCGCCGCTGATCGTCGAACCATTGTCCAGCGTGAAAAGGGTCAGCGGCGTCGTCGAGAGCGCGGTATCGAGGCCCAGCGACGCGAAGGTCTCGCCGGCCCAGGTCATCGTCGTGTTGGGGGTAAAGGCGTCTCCAACATTCGTGCCTTCCGGCGCGTAAAAGGTGGTGTCCCCGCTGTAGCCAAAGGCGTCTCCGGCCGCGACTCCTACTTTATATCTAAACTCGCCACCCAACGCGGTGTATGTCCAATTACCCGCGTTGTTATCAAAGCTTGTGACGCCATCTTTCGCATATCTAATTGCGGTGTTAGTCAGAAGCGCCTCCGTCGCGGTCGTAGACGATGGACTAGTCACGGTCCACCCGCTCGCGATCGAACCGCTCGTCGTCGCCACGACGTCATTGTCATCCTCTTGAAAGGTGAAGATCACGTTGGCGTGCAGCGGAGTGAGGCTGACTACGCTGCCGAAGAGGGCCAGCAGGCTGAGCCTGATGGTGTGTCGGCGAGTGGCAAGTGAAGAAAGTGATATTCTACGCAGTAGTTTCGTTCTCATTGTCTTGTTGTAGATGTTTCGATTTGTAAAATATTTTCGTGAACCAAATTAACAGTATCGTGTGCTGAATCCAAAAAGCGTCCCCGCTGAAGAGATCGGCGTCCGTGATAATGTCCGTCCGCACGGCTCCGAATTTCTTAGGAGGATTCGCCTCCAACCTGTAGCCTTCCACCCTTTCACTCAGCGCCTAAAATCGCTTATCGAAACCCTTTGGTTTTATAAGCCTTGCACAGTAGATTCGGGCCAACCTCCCCACGACCCCGAGTCAGTTGCGACGACATCGTCCCCGACTTATTCAAGAGAAAGAGTGACGCTGGCCCGGGCCTGGTGCGGGCTGACCATGAGGCCCACGGCAGCGGTGACGATCGCGAGAAGAGAGAGAGGAGATCGTAGGTTCATCCGGCCCCCCTACCGCAAGCCGCGTGTCTCCGTCAATGGCCGAACGTACCAAAAGAGTGGCATTTCACGCCAAAACCCGTTTTTTTTCGCTGCCAGGCCGCTCTCCGGCTCTCCCGACCCCGGGAACACCAGCCATTGCCGAGCCCTCCTGCCCCCACTTGCCCAGCCCCGCCGAGCTCCCCTGGAAACCGGATTTCT
This sequence comes from uncultured Opitutia bacterium, assembly GCA_913056175.1. Lineage (GTDB taxonomy): Bacteria > Verrucomicrobiota > Verrucomicrobiia > Opitutales > Puniceicoccaceae > CAJXLM01. Next base: position 35,036 of record CAJXLM010000032.1, read on the forward strand.
AGCG
>CAJXLM010000033.1 GCA_913056175.1 uncultured Opitutia bacterium
CGCATCAAAAACTCCCGCTCCTCCGCCCCCAACCGAAACTCCCCCAACAACTCCCCCCGCAAATAGTAGTACCCCTCTCCCCTCAACTTGTACCGCCGCCGTCTCATCCACCCCACCCCAACACCACTTACCCGCTAAGTCAAGTGTGTGAAAAGCCTGTCATTATATTCCGGCCAGCAAGGTGGGTAGGGTAGGGTTTCGGTGGGAATGGGGGCTGGGGCGGCTTGGGATTGGTGGGTGCCGGAACGGGGTTTTTGGTGGGGCGGGAGCCGAGAAGGGGGGGTCACGGAATTTTGGTGGCGTTGCACTGGGAAGCTGCCGGCGGTAGGAGCCTCCGGTCTCCCACCCTTGCCGGTCCTCTCGAGCCGACGCGCCAGCCTTTCGATCGGGGTTCGCCGGGTGGTTGGCGGTCCCCTGCGTCCGTGTCTATTGACAGGGGCTGGCACTGTAGCGGTGGGCATTCGGCCTCGGATACCGTGAGGAGGCTTTTCTCGTCGATAGGTGGAAGAGTCGGACAGAGAGCGCCTCGATGCGGGACCACGACCGGACTCCCCCGAGTGGGAGGTCGACGGATCCGTGGGGGCAAGGAGTACCCAGACGAATCCATGGAATCTCCCGGAGCCGGGAGGCGTTCCGGCAGGCGCGCTTACGCCTCCGTGCGGTCTCCCATGCGTGCCATTCTTCCCGCCCCGAGCCATTCCTTTCCGGGTCCCCCAGACCGGTAAGGTGCCCCGGGAGGTGCTGCCGCACCCGCGTGCGGATTCACGGACGCCGCTTTTCCCTCGGAGCCATCCTTTCCCTGACCGCCCGGAGCGGGGAGGCGTTCCGGCAGGCGCTCTCGCACCCCTGTGCGAACTCCCATGCGGGCCATTCCTACCGCCCGGAACCATCCCTTCCCGGGCCCCCCAGACCGGTAAGGTGCCCCGGGAGGTACCGCCGCGGCCGCGTGCGGATGCACGTACGTTGGTTTTCCCGGGAGCATTCCTTTTCCAAGGACTGGTTCCCCCGCAGCACCTCCCGATGGCTTGCCCGCCCGCCCCGCGTGCGGGGGGGCGCAGTGAAACCGCCGCCTTCTCCCCGTTCCCGTCCTCGTCCCGCCGGGAGTGGGCCCGGCGGGTCCCACGGCGCCCCTGTCTTGACAGCCCCCGCGCGGATCGTCCCCCCTTGTCGGGATGAAGCTGAGTACCGATCGGTTGCGGGGAATGGTGTGGGGCTCGTTCCTCGGGGATGCCGCGGGGCTGGGCACGCACTGGATCTACAATCTCGAGGACCTGCGGGAGAAGTACCCTGAGGGCGTGGGCGGCTTCGAAGAGCCGCGACCGGGTCATTACCATGCGGGAAAGGAACCCGGTTCCTTCACGCACTACGGCGACGCTTCTCTCCTCCTGCTCGAATCGATCGCCGAGGAGGGGGGCTTTGATCCCGGGTTCTTCGGGCAGCGGTTCGTGGAGAGAATGGCACCCGGCGTGTACGACGGCTACGTCGACTCGGCGACGCGGGGGACCGTGGAGAATTACCGGGACTGGACGGACCGGCACCCCGGGGAGCCCTACGACTTCCAGAACGGTGCCGACGACGACCAGCTGGCAACCGCCACCAGCCTACCCGCGCTCGCGGTTCGCTACGCCGGCACGGCCAACTGGCTCGAGCGCGTGGAAGATCTCGCGCGGGTACGGCAGAACAACGGGCGGGCGATCGCCTACGCCCGCACCCAGGCGGACCTGCTCGGGGAACTCCTAAAGGGAACGGACCTGCACAGCGCCCTGCACCGGGTGGAGGAGCGGGCCGGGAAGGACCCGGACTTCGGTCCCGAGCTCCTCCGCCGCTTCCGGGACGCCTTCGAGCGGAAGCATCTCTCCATGGAACGGGCGACCGGGGAACTCGGGCAGGCCTGCCCCCTGATCAGCAGCTTCCCGGCGGCTTTGCACGCCCTCCTCCGGGAGCCCGAGGATTTCCGGGCCTGCATCACCGGCATCCTCGCGGCCGGCGGGGACAACGCGGGCCGGGCCTCCCTGGCGGGCGGTTGTCTCGGGGCCCATCTCGGAGAGGCGGCCCTTCCCCCGGCCTGGAAGGAGCGCGTGCAAGCCCGGGACCGGATCGAGCGCGCGCTGGAGGCCATCCTCGCGGCCCGGGACGCGTGAGCGCCCGGCCCGCGGCCCCCTCGGGTCCGCCACTCCCTTCGGTTGACCGGCGCGCTCCCCTGCGCTTGGCTCCTCGGCGTGAACGAGGAACGGCCCCTACTACTCATGGTCTGCACCGGCAACGTTTGCCGGAGCCCCATGGCGGAGGGACTCCTCACCCATGCCCTCCGCGCCGACCCTGACCTTTCCCGGAGGTTCCGGGTGGGCTCCGCGGGCCTTGCCGCCGCCGACGGGGAGCCGGCCTCCGCCAACGCCCTTGAGGCGATGCGCCGAGCCGGGATCGACCTCCACTCGCACCGCAGTCGTCCCCTCACCCCGGAACTGGCCGCCGAGGCGAGCGTCCTCCTCGGGATGACCCGTGACCACCTTCGCATGATCGAGACGCTCTTCCCGGACCAGCCCCGCCAACTGCAGCTCTTCCGTTCCCACGCCGGCGGGGGCGATCCGGAGGTGCCGGATCCCTTCGGCGGCAATTTGCAGGAGTACCTGGAAACCCGCGACGCCCTCGTCGAGGCGATCCCCGGCCTCCTGCAGTACCTCCGTTCCGGCTCGCTCGACCGTCCGGAAACCGTTTGACACCCCTTCCTTCCCCAACAATCCGTACCTCATGCAACCTCCGTCCGTCTCCCCTGCCCCCGTTGGCGCGCTCTCCGCCGATTCCCTCGCCCAGATCGACCCCACCCTCGCCGCGATCATCGCCGAGGAGACGAGCCGCCAGCAAAACCACATCGAGTTGATTGCCTCGGAGAACTTCACCCTCCCGGCGATCATGGAAGCCACCGGCAGCACCCTCACGAACAAGTACGCGGAGGGCTACCCCGGGAAGCGGTACTACGGGGGTTGTCAAGTCGTCGACAAGGCCGAGCAACTCGCCATCGACCGCGCGAAGGAACTCTTCGGCGCGGAGCACGCCAACGTGCAACCCCACTCCGGCAGCACCGCCAATGCGGCCGTTTACCTGGCCGCGCTCGAGCCCGGCGACAAGCTGCTGACCATGAATCTCTCCGACGGCGGCCACCTCACGCACGGTCACCCGATGAATTTCTCCGGGCACTACTTCGAGGTCGAGCACTACGGCGTGGACCCGCAGAGCGGGCAGATCGACTACGATGCCGTGGCCGAACAGGCGCGCCAGGTGCGGCCGAAGATGATCACCGTGGGCGCCTCCGCCTATCCCCGCATCATCGACTTCGAGCGGATGGGCGCGATCGCCCGGGAAGTCGGGGCCTATCTCCTCGCGGACATTGCGCACATCGCCGGGCTGGTGGCAGCCGGGGAGCACCCCTCGCCGATCCCGCACGCCGACTTCGTGTCCACGACCACCCACAAGACCCTGCGCGGTCCGCGGGGCGGCCTGATCCTCTGCAAGGGAGAGTGGGCCAAGAAGCTCGACTCGGCCGTCTTCCCCGGTACCCAGGGGGGACCCCTCATGCATGTGATCGCGGCGAAAGCGACCTGTTTCGCCCTCGCGAACACCGACGAGTTCCGCGCCTACCAGGCGCAGGTGCGCGCCAATGCAAAGGCCCTTGCCGACACCCTCGTGCAGGCCGGGCACCGGTTGGCCAGCGGGGGCACCGACAACCACCTCTGCCTCATGGACCTGCGCGGGACCGCGGAGGATCTCACCGGGAAGATCGCCCAGATCAAGCTGGACGAGGCCCACATCACCGCGAACAAGAACACCGTCCCCGGCGAGACCCGCAGCCCCTTCCAGACCAGTGGCATCCGGCTGGGCACGCCCGCCTGCACCAGCCGGGGCATGGCGGAAGCGGAGATGGAGACCATCGGGCGTGCCATCGACCTCGTCCTCCGCAACCCCGACGACGAGGGCTCGATTGCGGAAGCCCGGGGAATGGCTATCGACCTCTGCGAACGCTTCCCTCTTCCCTACTGAGGAGGAGACCCAGCGGGAGTTGGAGCGGTCGGTCGCGGGCGATCGGGTACCGCGTTGGACCGCCCCACTGTAGGTGGCCCGCGAGTGTGCGCCCGGCCACCAGCAGCCGGGCATCCGATCGACCGTTCCCGGACTTCCCCCGGCACCCGGCCGGCCCCCGGCACCTCACTTCACCGCGACCAACCGCACCACTGCCTCCCGCAGGGGTGGGAGCGAGCGCCGTCCCCCACCGCAGCGGAGAGCGGAGATCGTGCCCCATGGGTGAATCGCGCCGCCGTGAGTCGCCCCGGACCCACTGCAAAGGGAAGGTGAAGCATCAGTAGCCCGACCGCCCGACTCGCCGGGCAAAGAACCGCTGCTGCGGGCCTGGGAGTCGCGGGAAGGTCTTGTGTCCGTCGACAGGCGTGGGGGCCCAGGGCTACCGCCACGGGAGCCGGCGTTCTCCCAGGGACCCTGCGACGCCCCGGTCCCTTCCGGACCCTGGGCGAGGCCGGGTCCACCCGCTCGGAAAAAGCGAACCGCAGCGGCCGTCTGGGCGCGTTCAGCAAAAGCGAGCGCCCCACCCCCGTCTCTTGCGTGGAGAGCGCGCCTCAGGACTCGTAATCGACCACCGCAGTCTCTGCGACCACCGCGACCACCAAGTCCTTCACCTTTTGGTGCTCCGGGTGGGCCTGGTAGGTGGCGAGGTGCTCCCGGGAAGCGAAGCGAGTGTAGAGGGCGAGGTCGAAGGCGGCGCCGGAGCGGTTGAAGTCGCGCCCGACCTCAAGGGTTTCGATCTCCGGGATGAGCGCGGGCAGGGCTTGCAACGCGGACGAGACCCGCGCGAGGTTGGCCTCCCGGTCCTGTCCGTTGGCCTCGTCGAGAAAGCGCCAGAAAACGATGTGCGTGACCATGGCCGGAGGATGCCCGGGCCTTCAGCTCCCCGCAAACCCCAAGAGCCATCCTCCGCTCCCTTCGGCTACCCCAGCGGGCCGATCCGGCACCCTCCCGCCCGGTCCCCGGGCCCACCACCGACAAGCCCGGAAGGATCCGGGCTCCGGCAGGAAATTCCGGTAGTCGTCGCCGGGGGAGGGATCGCCTTCGGCTGGTCCCCTTTTTCCGATTCCTCCGCGCCATCCCCTCCCCTGACAACCCCAAGACCCGAACCGGGAATCTCGCCAACCCATCCCGGCCGGGTCTCATCCTCCCCGCCCTCCTCCTCCAAGACCCACCGGACTGACTCCCCAACGCAACGATCCCTTCCCCTGAACTCTCGCCCGGAACCCTTCCCCCCGCGGGTCCACCGGCCGACGGCGTCCCGTCAGTTCAGCTCCTCGTGCCCATCAAGGAACATCCAGGAGGTAATCGTCTGGCCGAGGCTCCCATGGGTGGGGATTTCCTCGCGCTTCTCGAGCTCGACAATCCTCCGGTTGGCCGCCTCCCGACGGTCGGCCAACTGCTCGGCGAGAGTCCCCTCCTCCACGACGAGGACCTCCAACTCGCTCGGCGAGACCACCCGGATGCTCTCGGAGGCATCCCCGAAGAGCAGCTCCAGAGTCGGCTCCTGCCCGCTGAAGAGCAGGATGCTCCCCTCGCTCGCGATCCAGTCCCCCTCCGCATCGCGCGCTACCACATGGTGGGCTCCCTCCGGCGGGGCGGCCGCGGTCGCGCCCACCTGTGCGAGCAGGTCGGCGGCCTCCGCTCGCGTGAGGAGTCCGCCCTCGACCAGCACGGTGACCGGGCGGTCAATCATCCCGGGGAGGTCGAGTTCCCCTCGTTCGAAGGCCCTCCCGGCGGCTTCCCGCGCGTCGGCGAACCGCTCGTACACCTCCACCTCCGTACCCGGTTGCAGGGCCAGACCGCGCAGGGCCCGGAGGACGATCGGGAAACTTTGCTCGTCCACCCGGATCCCGTCCTGCCCGAGGCGCGCGGTAAAGACCTCGACATCAAAGGTCCCGTCGACCACGGAAGCACGGGCGTGCTCCGAAATCCGTTGGGCCCTGTCCGCCGAGTCGGCTCCCACGGAGCCCACAGAGGCCTCGGACGCGTTGGGGGTGGGTTCCTCCTCCGCCGTCTGGGCCGTCGCGGCGAAGGGGAGCAGGGTGGCGAAAAGGAAGGAGAGGAAGAGGCGCATAGGGACGATTCGGGTTGGGCGGTGGTCGGAAGAAGCTTGGTCGCGAAAAACCGCGAGCCCCCATCCGTAGGCGAAAGCGTGCCCTTTGTCAAAGATCGCGGAGGGTGTTGCGGAGCGGTACGGGAGCCCGAATCGCCCTGCCTCACCCACGGAGCGCAGGACCCGCTCCCCTCCCGGCTGCCCGCAGCCCGGCCGCCCCGGAAGGCGGTATTGCGTTTGACGCCGGACCATTCTCCGGCCGGCTTGGGGAGATGCCGGAAGCTTCCACGGAAAACCGCGACATCCACCACACCGAGGGCGTGGCGGCTGCCCCCACTCCCTCCGCCATCCCGGCCTCGACCACCTCCCCGGACCGCTCCGGCGAGGAGCGGCGGGAGTTCCTCGCACTCTGCGCCCACGAGCTTTCCTGGTCGGAGGAGTTCCTGCGGGAGCGGCTGGAGTCGACCCCGGAGGAGCGCGCGGACGCCCCGCCCTACGCACCCTCCCCCGCCGAACTCCGGCACGGTGCCCGGGTGGCCTGGCGGAACAACGCCCGCTGCATCGGCAGGCTGTTCTGGTCCTCCCTGCAGGTGCGCGATCGCCGCGATCTCCACCGGCCAGCCGCCGTCGCCGAGGACCTGCGGGAGCACGTCCGGATCGCGACGAACCGGGGCCAAATCCGGCCCCTCGTCACCCTCTACGCCCCGGCGGACGCGCGGGGATCCCGGGTGCGCATCTGGAACCACCAGCTGTTCGGCTATGCCGGCTACGGACGCCAGCCCGACGGTTCCTACCTCGGCGATCCGAAGAACGAGACCTTCACCCGGCTGGCCCGGGAGCTCGGCTGGGAAGGCGCCGGCACCCGGTTTGACCTGCTCCCTTGGATCATCCAGGAGCGGGGCCGTCCGCCCGAGCTTTTCCCGCTACCGGAGGGCCTCTGTCTCGAAGTCCCCCTGCGGCATCCCCGCCTTTCCTGGTTCGCCGGGCTCGGGCTCCGCTGGTACGCCGTGCCCATCCTCAGCGATCGCAACCTGCGCATCGGCGGTGCCGATTTCCCGGCCGCCCCCTTCAACGGATGGTACATGGGCACCGAGATCGGGAGCCGCGACCTCGGCGACGAAGGCCGCTACGATGTTTTGCCCGAGCTCCTGCAGAGGATGGGCTCCCCCGAAGGCTCCTCCCGGGAACGGCTCGCCAAGGACCGGGCCCTCGTCGAGTTGAACGAGGCCGTGCTGCACTCCTTCAGCGAGGATGGGGTGCGCATCGTCGATCACCACCGGGCCTCCTCCGAATTCCTCCGCTTTGCCGAGAAGGAGCGCCAGGCGGGCCGGCTGGTCTCCGGACGATGGAGTTGGCTCGTGCCGCCCCTCTCCGGCTCGGCTACCGGAGTTTTCCACCGCGGCTGGAAGGATCGCCGGTGGCGGCCCGACTATCTCCCCCAGACGCCCGCCTGGGAGGATGCCGGACTCCGCGGATAAGGCAGGCGCACCGACCGGAACGTTTCGCGAATCATCTACGTTGCCCCTCCGCTTCCCCGAGCGAACCCTCGGCGCGCCCTGCACCGGGTTCATCACCCCCCCCAACCCAACGACCCATGTCCCAGGAAGAACTCACTCAGTTCCTCGAAGCCGTCCGCCAGAACTCCTCCCTGCAGGAGCAGCTCAAGGCCGAGGGGGCCGACCCCGTGGCGATCGCCAAGGACGCCGGTTTCTCGATCACACAGGCCGAGCTCCTTCGCCACCAAGCTGCCCGAATCCAAGAACTCAGTGATGAGGAACTGGAGGAGGCGGCGGGTGGTAACAACCTCACTGCCATCCCCCCTATATCCGTTCCCGCTCATGGATGCCGAGGCATCTGATTGAGGGAGCATCGGTGAGGAAGGCTATGTGTGCCTTGTTGGTTGCTGAAGCATTGCTGGGTCGCGGGCTAGCGGAGGATTTACTCTCACCCAACAAAGCGGAAAATCCGTAGCCCCCTCGCGGCTTCCAGCGTTGGTGGGAGCGGGAGTGGCCACGATCCGCTGTGGGGGCGAATGCCGCAGATGGATGTGCCCCCCCTGCAGTCTTCTTTGTGGTGGGACGAAACTCCCAGCGTTGGTGGGAGCGGGGGTGTCGGGCGAGGTGGGGTGGCCGCGATCCGCGAGAACATGACTCATAGCGTCGGTGGGGAGTTCTTCGCGCTCCGCGCTGTAACTGCTGCGATCTTTCCGCACAATCGCTCCTCGACCCATGGTCTCGCGCTGCCCCTCCCGCGGCTACGGTTGGACTATGGTGTGACGCGGAAAGGGCAGGCCGCCCCGCACTACCCAGAGCAGGGACGGAGCAACGGTGCGCTACCCCCTGCGACGCTTGCGGCGGAAGAAGATGGCGGTGGCTAAACCCATGACTCCCATGATGGCTCCGTACGAGGAAGGCTCGGGGATTGGGGCGAGGCTGGTGACGCGGAAGCCGGAGTTGGAGAGGCCGAAATTCGGATCGCTAGCGTTGCGGTCCGAAGACAGCAGGCCGGCGTCGTTGGTGAAGAACGAGCCACCACGCTTAATAAGATCATAAGGGTAGAATCTTGTATCGGTCCACTCCGACACATTACCGGCCTGACCGAAGGTGCCATAGTGGCTGGCGGAATTCGGGTAAGCGCCAACGGCGGTAACCGCACCGACGGCGTCAGCGAAATTTGCGTTGTTGGAACCGGTAACAGACCCGGGAGCTACGGCCGTCGGCTTATCATCGCTCTGCGTCGGGTAGTCGTAGAAGCCTCCGCTGCCATCGTAGTACGCCGCCTTGTACCACTCATTCTCGCTGGCCACGGCAACGCCGTTTTCGCCCGAACTGAAATCCAGCTGGCGGTCGGCCGAGGTATTTGTCGGGTTGGTCGTTCCGTTCAGGTTGTACATCCCATCCTCGGTCGTCCCCGTTCGCTGTGCGCCCGTCGGCTGGCCGTTGGTCAGCCAATTCGCGAAACGCGCCGCATCCCAGAAGCTCACGTAGTTCACCGGCTTGTCCGCCATGTTTGCCTTCCTGCTGTAGCTGTAATCCCCGTCGGAACCACTCCGTGAGATGCCTCCGAAGTCACTGGTTCCCATTCTGCTATCGTAGAGCGAATGCGTGTCCGTCGCCGCCACCGCGTTCAGGAAGGCGGTGTACTGATTGTTCGTCACCTCATGGGTGCCAATGTGGTAGTCGTAAGCGACCCCGCCGTAGTTAGTCGTGTCATTAGCATTGCCAGCATCGCCTACAAAGACCGTGTCGATGGTTATCGCAGCAGAAGCTGTGGAAGCGGCGAGTAGGAGGGCGAGGACGGGTGGAGTAATTGTCACGATCGGGACTGAACGCACAGAAGGTCAGCACGGCAATCCATAGGCAGTATTTTCGGAAATTTTTTTGTAATCACCGATGCCTTTTTTTGAAGCTGACCGCTCCCCCATAGCTGCTGGCGGAACGAATGGCCTGCCCTACCCCCAACCCCTCGCCGCCCCTCTCCGGCGAATTCTCGGGCATCCTGCGGCTTTGCCATTCCTCGTGCTCACCTCACACAGAGCGGGTGCGTAGTCTCCCGGGCTCCTAGCGTTGGTGGCGGTGAGGGTGTCGCGCAAAGTGGAGAAGGCCGCGATTCGCGAGATCAGGACTGATAAAGTGGAGAGGAGTTCTTCGCGCTCCGCGTGATCGCACCCAGACCCCTGCTCTCGCGCTGCCCCTCCCGCGGCTACGGTTCGACTAAGGTATCAAGTCGAAAGTGCAAGCCGCCCCGCAGTACGCAGAGCGGGGACGGAGCAATGGTGCGTTACCCCCTGCGACGCTTGCGGCGGAAGAAGATGGCGGTGGCTAAACCCACGATGCCAAAGATGGCTCCGTACGAGGAAGGCTCGGGAATGGGGGCGAGGCTAGTGACGCGGAAGCCGACTAAGTTGTTCTCGGTGGTCGGATCGAATTTGTTGCGGCTCGAGGACTGGAGGTCGCTGACGGCGCCGCTGAAAAAGCCGCCCCGCATCCCGCGGCTACTGGTGAACACAATTTCATCATTCCACTCCCTCACGTTGCCGCCTTGGTCGAAGGTGCCGTAGTGGCTGGCGGAATCCGCGTACGCGCCGACATCGGTGACCGATTCGACGGCGTTATCGTAATTCGCGTTGTTGGATCCGGTGGCGTCCTCGGGACCTACGACCGTTGGTGCAGAGTCGTTCTGCGTCGGGTAGAGGTAATAGTCTCCGCTGCCGTCGTAATACGCCGCCTTGTACCACTCGTTTTCGCTCGCGATGGCCACGCCATTTTCACCATTGCTGAAAACTAGCTGGCGGGAAACGTTGGTGTTCGTTGGGTCGGTGTCGCCCCCGAGATCGTACATCCCGTCCTCGGTCGTCCCCGATCCCTGCGCGCCCGTCGGCTGGCCGTTCGTCAGCCAGTTCGCGAAACGCGCCGCATCCCAGAAGGACACATAGTTCGCCGGCTTGTCGGCCATGTTCGTCCTCGTGCTGTAGCTGTAATTCCCGTCGGAGCCACTCCGTGAGATGCCTCCGAAGTCACTGGTTCCCATGTTGCTGTTGTAGAGGGAAAGCGTGTCCGTCGCCGCCACCGCGTTCAGGAAGGCGGTGTACTGGCTGTTCGTCACCTCATGCGTGCCGATGTGGTAGTCGTAGGCGACGGCACCAAATGTGCCCTGTGACTGGTCTTCGCCAGTATTGCCAGCATCGCCCACAAAGACCGTGTCGATGGTGATCGCAGCAGAAGCTGTGGAAGCGGCGAGTAGGAGGGCGATGACGGGTGGAGTAGTTGTGATGATCGGGAGTCAACGCACGGGAGGTCGGCACGGCAATCCCTTTATCATATTTTCGGGAAACTCATTTTGTAATCACCAATGCCTTTTTTGAAGCTGACCGCTCCCCCATAGCTGCTGGCGGAACGAATGGCCTGCGCTACCCCCCAACGCGTCGTCGCCCCTCCAAGACGAATCCTCGGGCATCCTGCGGCTTTGCCATTCCTCGTGCCTACCTCCCACAGCGGAAGTGCGCAGTCTCCCGGGGCTCAAAGGAACGTTGGTGGTCGTAGGGGTGTCGGGCGAGGTGGGGGTGGCCGCGATTCGCGGGAACAGGAGTCTTAGCGTCGGGGGCGGTCTTCGCAGTCCGCACTGTAGCTGCTGCGGACTTGCCGCGCGACCGCACACACATCCCGGCTCTCGCGTTTTCAGTTCGGCTATGGTATCAAGCCGAAAGTGCAGGCCGCCAGCGGCCCGCAGAGCGGGGACGGAGCAACGGCCGCCTACCCCCTGCGACGCTTGCGGCGGAAGAAGATGGCGGTGGCTAAACCCACGATCCCAAAGATGGCTCCGTAAGCGGAAGGTTCAGGAATGGGCGCGAGGCTGGAGACACGGAATCCGATGCTGCTGTTCCCGTCGGCCGGATAGAAGTCGTTGCGGAGCGAGGACTGCAGGGAGAAGACGTTGATGTTGAACGAGGCGCCCCGCCGCCCGCGGTTACTGGTGCTCACAATAGCATCATTCCACTCCCAGACGTTACCGCCCTGGTCGAAAGTGCCGTAGTAGCTGCCGGAATTTTGATACGCGCCGACAATGGTGACCGATCCGACGGCGCTATTGTAATTCGCGTTGTTGGATTCGGTGGCGGACTCGGGAGCTACGGCCGTTGGTGCCGTGTTACTCTGCGTCGGGAAGAGGTAATAGTCTCCGCTGCCGTCGTAATACGCCGCCTTATACCACTCGTTTTCGCTGGCGATGGCCACGCCGCCCGCGTTCCACGCCGTGGTATCCCGCGTGATCGTGTTGTTGCTGATACCCGTGGGCGTCAGCACATAAACGCCGTTTTCGGTGTCCCCACTGGTCAGCCAGTTCGTGAAGCGCGCCGCATCCCAGAAGGAAACATAGTTCACCGGCTTGTCCGCCATGTTCGCCTTCGTGCTGTAGGTGAAGCTGCCACTCGTGACGCTTTGTGAGATGCCCCCACGGGCATTTGAACCCATGTTGGAATTGTAAAGCCCGTTCGGGTCGCTCGCCGCCGCCGCGTTCAGAAACGATGCATACTGTGCGTTCGTCACCTCATGGGTGCCGATGTGGTAATCGTAGGAGACCGCCCCGAAGCCGGTGGAATCGTTCGCATTGCCCGCATCGCCCACGAGGACCGTGTCGATGGTGATCGCGGCAGAGGCGGTGGAGGCGGCGAGGAGAAGGGCGATGGACAATGGGGTAGTTGCCATATCTCTCAGTAAAGGTATGGGAGGTCGGCTTGGCAATTCCTCAATGATATTTTTGGTATGCGTTTTGAAATCAATAATATTTTTGGTCTGATTCTGACAGCTACCGCATAGCCTCTGGCGGAGACTATGGCCTGCCATACCTCCTTACCCCTCGCCGCACCTCTCCGACGAATTCTCGGGCATCCTGCGGCTTCTCGCCAAGGACTATCGCAGTCGCGACCCGGTGCCCTTCCTCGTCGGACCCTCAATCAAGTATGGCAAAACGAAAGAATTCCTTGTCACCAGAAAGAGACAGAGGAATCTGGATGACGTCTGCAGGGTCACTGCTCCACTCAACGAGATCCTCGCTTCGCTGAAGCTGGAGCTCGAGTGTCACTCCTCCTTGATTGTTAGCACTAATCGTGATCGATCCGGGCCTAGCGTCAGTGATGCTCTGCAGGGTGTAGTAGCCTAAACCGTTGAGGGTCGAGGGATCTGGTGCATTCTCGAAGGAGTCGGTTAGACCATCTCCGTTGGAATCGACTACGAGATCTCCGCCAGAGATGAGTCCGCTGTAGTCGGTAGTGGGGTCAAATCCTGCATTCGCAACCACACCGTCAGTAAGCCCATCACCCGATGAATCCGCAACGTTCGGATCTGAACCGTAAGTGGCTTCTTCGTAGTTGTTCAATCCATCCGAGTCCGAGTCCGCTTGGTCTTGGATAAATGTTGCCGAGATCGTCTTGTCTTGATCGAGGGTGATGGTGATCTGCTCTTCTGACCCTGCAACCGAGCCAGACCACGAATCGAACAGATAGCCAGCATCAGCAGTCGCAGTAACAGTCACTTTAGTTCCAATTGGGTAATTGGAACCACCAGATGGGCTAACAGTACCACCTATTCCTGATTGCGACAATAGTGAGAAAGTGCTCTCAGGATATTCATAGGGCCCCAAATCGATTGATTCTCCGACGACCCGATTCCGTTCAAGGATGTCATATGGTATGGCCTCGGATGTATCGGAGTCATCATCAAGATCAGTCGAGTCAGGAGGTAGGAACTGGGAATCGCCCTGCCCAATTGCTGGGCTCGTCGCCAGCAACTGGAGACCGTCATCGTTAGTACCATAGATATCGTCTGCCCCATCGAAATCATCGGGATCGAGAAATTGCGGATCAGCATCAATCACGAAGCCTTCGCCTATATCTGGGTCCCCACTACTCATCTCGATCGAAGACGCTCCGCCTTCGATTATGTTTTTTCCTCGATTCGTGTTTGGCGTGGCGAGGCTGTCTTCGTGGTTTTTGAAGCCATCCATGGTTCGGAAGAGGTAGTCAGGAGCATCAGAGTTCTGGTTGGCGAAGATGCTATTTGTCACTTCCCATGAACCGCCAATAGCGACTTCTAATGCGCTTGTAACGAACGTGCTACTCACAACCTTCCATGAACCGTTACTTGCTACTCCACCGCTCGCTCCGGAATTCCTAATAAAAACTCCGTTGGTCACCGTCCATGAACTCTGGGCAGCAACGCCACCATAGAAGGCGGAATTGCTGACAAAGAAGCTATTGATGACGGCCCATGCGCCATCAAAGGCCACCCCTCCGTCATGTGCGGAATTCTCAAAAAAAAGTGTATTCGTAGCATTCCAATCACTGAAGGCAGCTATACCTCCGTTCCCACCTGCAGTATTATCCGAAAATATGCTATCTTTGACATTCCATGATCCTTGATACGCCACTCCACCATCGTCCGTTGCTGAGTTTCCCGAAAATACGCTGTTCTCGACGAACCAAGATCCACCATACGCCACAGCGCCATCACCGGCAGCATTGTGATCAGAGATATTCGAATTTTTTAATTCAATAATCATCGAATCAGATTCGTAGTAAACTGCGGCAGCTCGTTGCTGGTTGATTTCATTTCCATTTGCGTTACCCCCAGTGATTGTGAGCCCATCGAAAATAATGGAGCCGCCTTCCTCAACTGTTGTGACGTGAACGGACCAGTACTCTCGTTGTGGATAAATTTTACCACTGAGCCTTGTGATATTATTTTCCCAGTCCCGCTGATCTCGCTCTATCTCAGTTCCGTCAAATCCACCATATACTTCGACTCCATTCTTGATCACAAATGACTCAGTACGGCTGCCTTCGCTGACATTCGCACCGTCATCTGGATAATAGGTTCCTTCTGCAATCCATAGCTCATCACCTCGCCCAGAATCGGTGTCTTCGAGTCCGTCTTGGAGGTATCGGTAAGCGGTCGCCCATGAGGTGCCATCGCCTCCGGGTGGAGCATCAGCGTCTACATAGATAGTTAAAGGAATATTGGGAATGGGCGCGAGGCTGGTGACGCGGAACCCGGAGACAAAGTCCTCGTCGGTCGGATTGTCGAGGAGGCGATTCGAGGACTGCATGTTGATTTCGCCGCTGTTGAACGAGCCACCCCGCAGCCCGCGGCTACCGTAGATAATTTGATCATTCCACTCAAATAAGTTACCGCTTTGATCGAAGGTGCCGTAGTGGCTCGTGGAATTCTGGTATGAGCCGACATCGGTGGCCGTACTGACGGCATTCAAGTAATTCGCGTTGTTGGATCCGATGGTTCCGGGATTTACAGCTGACGGTGCATCGTCGCTCTGGGTCGCGTAGAGGTAATAGCCTCCGCTGCCGTTGTAATACGCCGCCTTGTACCACTCGTCTTCACTAGCCACCGCCACGCCGTTTTCGCCATCACTGAAATCTAGCTGGCGAGTGACCGAACCATTTACCGGGTCAGTGATGCCTCCGAGGTTGTACATCCCGTCCTCGGTCGTCCCCGGTCCCTGCGCGCCCGTCGGCTGGCCGTTTGTCAGCCAGTTGGCGAAGCGCGCCGCGTCCCAGAAAGAGACATATCTTACCGGCTTGTCCGGCTCCGAAGTCGAGTAAGTACCACTGTCATTTGTTATCGACATGCTCGGATTGTAGAGCGAATGGGTGTCGTTCCTTGCCGCCACCGCGTTGAGGAAGGCTGTGTACTGACTGTTCGTCACCTCATAAGAGCCGATGTGGTAGCCGTAGACGATTCCACCGTAGCCAGTCGTATCGTCGTCGTTGCCCGCATCGCCAACAAAGACCGTGTCGATGGTAATCGCGGCGGATGCTGTGGAGGCGGCGAGGAGGAGGGTGATGACGGATGGGGCCGTGGCCATTTCTGAGATTAAGGGCACGAAAGGTCGGCATAGCAATTCAATTACGTGACCATTTGTTACTCTATTGTATCAAACTCCACCCTTATCCCGACGCTGAACACTACCACTTGGGTTTATGGGCTGGGAAGGCGGGATGGAACCCACCCCGTAGGCCGCGTTGGGATCAAACCTCCGGAATCTGTTGCCGGGTACTGCCGTGTTTTGCGAATTCGTCACATGATTCCGGATTGCTTCCCGATTTTGATGCCACCCTCACCCCACGGATCGCGGTTCACGGAACAGATGCGTAGTGGGCAGTGGTGCTAGGCGTGGGAGAATCCCAGCTACCCGCCGCATCAAGCGCCATCAATCGTCCCCCAGTCTTATCCTAGGACCCCGGAACCTCGACGATCCCGTGAGGCTGAGGGTACAGGCCGCCGCCTCCCCGCAGTACGCAGAGCGGGGACGGAGCAACGGTCGCCTACTCCCTGCAACGCTTGCGGTGGAAGAAGGTGGCGGCGGCTAAGCCCACGATTCCGAAGATGGCTCCGTACGAGGAAGGCTCGGGAATGGGGGCGAGGGCAGTGATGCGGAAGGCGAGGAATTCGTCTCCGGTGCTCGGAGTTCGCTTTCGGCGACAGGCGAAGGTGTTGGGTCCGATGGGTGGGAGAGGATCTCCTGACTGGCATATCTGTTCCTTCGACCCTCCGGTGTCTGCCAAAGACCTTTCGGCGGAGTTATCCATGTCTGGCTACCCTGCTTTTCAGTTCGAAGCTGAAGAGCTTTGTCAAGGAAGAAATTTTAGGAAGCTTTCGGGCTCAGAACCATGGGCCTTAGGTGGCTGAAACCACGGCTGGGCACCCACGCTTGCTTGCAGCGGAGAGCTTCGCGGTTCTCACCGAAGACCGTTACCACCCCCGGGCTTCCGTGGTATTTTCGTGGTATGGGCGGGGGCACTTTTCAGTGCGAAAGGGGGCCGATCGGCTTCTAGGGCCCGTGGTTGTGGGCTTGGGGGCTGGTGGGTCGACAGGGACTCGAACCCTGAACCAATTGATTAAAAGTCAACTGCTCTACCGATTGAGCTATCGACCCGTCGCCGAAGCGTCTCTCGTGAGACGTCTCGAAAGCATGCAAGAATGCTGCCCCGAGGCAAGCCTCGCTTCATGGGAGGGGGGCTTGGCGGGACTCCCGGCCGGAAGGCTCCGGATTCCCATCGGTTTCCCGCCAGAACTCCCGGAGCCGGTCGGCGGTGGCCTGTGGCTGTTCCAGATGGGGGGCGTGGCCGGCGTGGCGGAGGGTATCGGCGCGGGCGTTGGGGAGGCGGGCGGCGAGTTTGGGTGCCTGTTCCCGGAACTTTGGATCCTCCTCTCCGGCGAGGACCAGGATGGGAAAGGTCAGGCGCGGGAGAAGTGGCGAGGCCGGCGGGAGGGCGCCCTTGCCGTGGTGGGCGAGGGAGAGGGCCCAGCCCTCCGGGTTGGCCTGTTCCTGGCGGTGGCGGCGGGCCCGCAGGGCGGGGGAATCGTGGGTACCGAGGGACTGCAGGACCGGTTGGGCGTACCAGGCGCGGAGAAACTCGGGGAGCGGTGTGGTGCGGAGCCGCTCGCTCCAGGCCGCGTCGGCCCTGCGGCGCTCGGCCCGAGCCGCGGGGTCGAGCAGCTCCGGACCGACCCCGAGAAGGGCAGCGGAAGCGAAGCGGTGCGGCGCGCGGCCGAGGAGGTGGAGGAGAAGGCGTCCGCCGAGGGAGTAACCCACCGCGTGAAGGCGCGGGGGGAGGGTGGGGAGCAGATGGTGGGCCCAAGTCTCCGGATCGAAAGCAGCGGGCGGGTCGTGGGCGCGGTTGCCATGGCCCGGCAGGTCCGGGCAGATCCAGCGCCCGCCGGTGGTGGCGGCGAGCTCGGCGAAATCCTCCCCGGTTCCCGTGAAACCGTGCAGAGCGAGCACGGGGTGTCCGGGCGGAGGAGCCGAGGGGGGCGGGCCCGGTGCTGGCACGAGCGCCTCAGCCCGTTTCCGCAATGGCGGCGCGGACGATGGGCACGAAGGTCCGGGCGGCGAGGGAGGCCCCGCCGATGAGCCCCCCGTCGACATCCGGCTGGGCGAGCAGTTCGGCGGCGTTCTCCGCCTTCATGGAGCCGCCATAGAGGATGCGGATCCGCTCGGCGCGCTCGGCCCCGAACTGTTCGTGGAGGAGGCCGCGGATCTGGGCGTGGACCTCCTGGGCCATTTCCGGGGTGGCCGTCCTGCCCGTGCCAATCGCCCAGACCGGCTCGTAGGCGAGGACCAGTTGGTCGGCCTGCTCCGGCTCGATCCCGGCGAGACAGGTACGGACCTGATGGTCGATGATCTTCTCGGTGCTGCCCTCTTCGCGGTGGTCGAGGGTTTCCCCGAGGCAGACGATCGGGCGGAGGTTGTTGGCAAGGGCGGCGCGCACCTTGCGGTTGATGAGGGCGTCGTCCTCGTGAAAGAGCTGGCGGCGCTCGGAGTGGCCGACGATGACGAAGGTGCAGAAGAGGTTGCGGAGCATCTCGGCGGAGACCTCGCCCGTGTAGGCGCCGGCGCTCTCCGCGCTCATGTCCTGCGCGCCCAGCTGCAGGTTGGAGTCGCCGATGGTCCGGCCGACGCTCTCGAGGGCGGTGAAGGGGGGGCAGAGGACGATGCCGACCGAGGTCTCGGTACCGACCTCGCCGACGATGTCCGCGGTGAGTTCAACGCCTTCGGAGGCGTTCTTGTTCATCTTCCAGTTGCCGGCGATGAGGAGTTTGCGGGCGGGAGTGGGCATGGGAGTGGACGGGATGCGGGAAGGGGAGGAGAGGTGGTTGGGTCGTGGAAGGTCGCGGGGCGGGCGCGGGGATCGGCTCAGGCTGGGTCGAGGGCGGCGATGCCTGGGAGAGTCTTGCCCTCGAGGAACTCGAGGGAGGCACCCCCGCCCGTGCTCATGAAGGTGACCTCGTCGGCATAGCCACTCTGGTGGATGGCCTTGACCGAATCGCCGCCGCCAATGATGGAGGTGCCCGGGGCCTCGGCGACCGCTTGGGCAATGGCGAAAGTGCCTGCGTTGCAGGCGTCGATCTCGAAGATGCCCATCGGCCCGTTCCAGAGGAGGGTGGCGGCGGAGGCGATCTCGGAGGCAAAGGCCTCGCGGGTCCGCGGGCCGATGTCGACCCCTTCCCAGCCCTCGGGGATGTCCCCCTCGACCCCCTTCGTCTCGGCGACCGTCCGGGCGGAGAAATCGATCCCGCGGGCGACCACGTGGTCGGTGGGCAGGAGGAAGCGCACCCCGCGTTCCTTCGCCTTGGCGAGGGCGGCCCGGGCCGTTTCCACCTTGTCCGGTTCGGACAGGCTGTTGCCGATGGAGTGGCCCTCGGCGAGGGCGAAGGTGTAGGCCATGGCGCCGCCGATGAGCATGGCGTCGGCCTTGTCGAGGAGGGCGTCGATCACGGCGATCTTGTCGCTGACCTTGGCTCCGCCGAGGATGACCACGAAGGGTTTGTCGGGGTCGGCGGTCTTCTCCCCGAGGTAAGCCAATTCCTTCTCGATGAGGAGCCCGGCGAGGCAGGGGGAGAGGTGCTCGCAGATCCCGGCGGTGGAGGCGTGGGCGCGGTGGGCGGTGCCGAAGGCGTCGTTGACGTAGGCGTCGGCGAGGCTGGCCAGCTCGGCCGCGAAGGCCGGGTCATTCCCCTCCTCCTCCTTGTGGAAGCGGAGATTCTCGAGGAGGAGCACTTCCCCCGGCTGGAGGGCCTCGGCGGCCGCGCGGGCCTCCGCGCCGACGCAGTCCTCGGCAAAGGCGACCGGCTGCCCCAGTTTGGCGGCGAGGTCGGCGGCGACCGGGCGGAGGCTCAGGGCCGGCTTGCGCTCCCCCTTCGGACGGCCGAGGTGGCTGGCGAGGATCACCCGGGCCCCCTGCTCGAGGAGGGCCCGGATCGTGGGGAGGGCGGCCTTGATGCGGCTGTCGTCGGTGATCGACTCACCGTCCCCGAGCGGGACGTTGAAATCGACACGGACGAACACCCGCCGACCGGAGAGGTCGGCGTCGCGGATGCTGCGGGCGCGGGACATGGGTCGTCGCGGAGGGGTTGCGGAGGGCGGCGGAGCGGGCGCGGCGGGGCTCAGAGGTGGGCGACCACCTTCTGGACCAGTTCCACGCAGCGGTTGCTGTAGCCCCACTCGTTGTCGTACCAGGAGACCAGCTTGACGAAGTTGTCGTTCAGGCCGATGCCGGAGCCCGCGTCGTAAATGGAGCTGAGCGGGTCGTGGATGAAGTCCGAACTGACGACCTCGTCCTCCGTGTAGCCGAGGATCCCGCGGAGGGGGCCTTCCGCGTACTCCTTCATCTTGGCGGAGATGGCCTCGTAGGAGGCGGCCTTTTCGGTGCGGACGGTCAGGTCGACCACGGAGACGGTGGGCGTGGGTACCCGGAAGGACATCCCGGTGAGCTTGCCGGCGACCTCCGGGAGGACCAGGCCGACCGCCTTGGCGGCACCCGTGGAGGAGGGGATGATATTGATGGCGGCGGAGCGCCCCCCCTTCCAGTCCTTCCGGCTCGGGCCATCCACCGTCTTCTGGGTGGAGGTGTAGCTGTGCACCGTGGTCATGAGCCCCTCGACAATGCCGAACTCGTCGAGGACCACCTTGGTGATCGGGGCGAGGCAATTGGTCGTGCAGCTGGCGTTGGAAATGATGTCGTGGGAGGGCTCGAGAGTATCGTCGTTGACCCCGAGGACGACCGTCTTGACCCCGTCGCCCTTGCCGGGAGCGGAGATGATCACCTTCTTCGCGCCGGCCTCGAGGTGCCCGCGGGCGGCCTCGTCCTGCACGAAGAGGCCGGTGGACTCGATGACCACATCGACCCCGAGGTCTCCCCAGGGAAGAGCGGCCGGGCCCTCCTTGACGGAGAGGGAGCGGATCGTCTGGCCATTGACGACCAGCGTGTCCTCATCGGGGGCCTCCACCGTTCCCTGGAAACGCCCCTGGATGGAGTCGTACTTCAGGAGGTAGGCGAGGTTGTCGGCGGGGACCAGGTCGTTGATGGCGACCACTTCGATCTCCGAGCCGAGCAGACCCTTGTCGACGATGGCCCGGAAAACGAGCCGTCCGATCCGGCCGAAGCCGTTGATTCCAATTTTGACGGGCATGGTTGGGTAGCGTTGCGAGGTTGTACTGGCGGAGGCGGACCGGAAAGAGGGCGGCCGGACCTTCCGGAAGCGGAGAACAACAGGGCCGGCAAATGAAGTCAAACCGGGACCAACGCGCGCAGGCGTTGGCGGCGGTTCAGGGCCCGGTGCCCGGGCTTTGCCAGAGGCCGGCGGAGAGCCCCGGGAGGTGGATCCCGCGCCGATCGACGAGGAGCGTGGCCCGGCGGAGGCCTTCCGGGTCGAGGCGCTCGTGGTCGGCGATCTGGGTCCAGCGCCGGTCGGCGGCACCCCGCGGCCAGGGGATGACGGCCGGTTCCGGGTGGGGGTTGAGGGCGAGGAGGAGCCGGTCCGGGCCGAGTTCCCCAGCGGCGTTGTAGAGGCAGGCGACGGCGGAGGAGTGCTCCGGACCGCTGCCGCGCAGGTAGTCCTCGAGGTGGTCGCCCGGCCGGAGGAGGCGGCCCGCCCCAGAGCGGCGGAAGTGGATCCAGTCGGACACGTAGCGGGCGGTGGCGGAGTAGTAGATCCGGCGCTCGTAGTCGACCGCGTTGAGGTCGGCCCGTTGGTAGGTGTTGCGCACCCCGAACTTCGTGCGGAGCCCGTCCTGGCCGGCGGAGAGCATGGGGATGCCCAGCGAGGCGAAGAGGAAGGCAAACATCAGGTGGGTGCGCCGGCGGTCGGTGGCGGTGGCCTCGAAGCCGTCGTTGCCGGGGTTCTCGGTGATCCGGTCGAGCCAGGCGTAGTCATCGTGGGACTCGCTGTAGTTCACGGTCTGGGCCGGCCAGCGGGTGCGTTCGCCGGGGGAGCCGGCGAGGAAGAAGAGGGCCCCGTCGCGGTTGCCGTGGCCCGTGCAGTACTCGGGGAGGAACTCGCGGTAGCCGTCGTTCCAGGAGGCATAGCCCGTGGAGCGGAGGGGGCCGAGGATGCTCCCGCGGAAGCTCCAGGGCTCGGCGATGAGGACCAGGGAGGGGTGTTTCCCCTTGAGGGTCGCCTCGATCTCGGCGAGGCAATCCAGCCCGATCAGCTCGGCCAGGTCGAAGCGGAAGCCGTCGATCCCGTACTGCTCGACGAGGTGGAGCAGGCTCTCCCGGATCAGGCGGCGGACCATGGGGGCCTCCGTGCGCAGGTCATTCCCGCACCCGCTCCAGTTCTCGAGGACTTGGTGGCGGTCGAGCCGGAAATAGTAGAACTTGTCGAGGTAGAGCAGGTTGTTGGGGAGGCCGACGTGGTTGTAGACCACGTCGAGGAGCACCGCGAAGCCCTCCTCGTGGAGGGCCGCCACCAGGTCGCGGAACTCCCGGACCTGGGAGCCCCGGTCCGGATCGGTGGCGTAGCGGCTCTCCGGGGCGAAGTAGTTCACCGGCATGTAGCCCCAGTGGTACTCGTGGCGGTGCTCCGCGTCGTTCTCCTGGAGCGGCTGGAACTCGACGGCGTTGACCCCCAGCTCGTGGAGGTAGCTCTGCCCGCTGCGGATCCAGCGGGCGAGATCGGCGTAGGTGGGCTCGGCGGAGCGGCGCCACCGTTCCGGGAGGCGGGCGAGCAGGTCGGCCACGTGGCATTCGCAGACCACGAGGTCGTCCCAGCGCGGGCAGGTGAAGCCGGGCTCGATCCCTTCCGGCGGGAAGCTCTCCTCCCCGAGGATGAGGCCCGGGCCCTCGCGGGAGGCGGCGGCGCGGGCGTAGGGGTCGAGAAGGCGCATGTCCCCGTCGAAGAAGGTGGACTCGTTGTGGTTGGTGCCCTCGACCCGCAGGTAGTAGCCGTGGCCGGTGAGGTCGCGGTTGACCTCGCCTTCCCAGACCCCGTCGACCGGGCCGGAGAGCGCGCAGGTGTCGTCAACCACGGTGGAGCCCGGCCGGAGGATCTCCACGGTGACCGCCGAGGCCCGCGGCGCGAAGACGCGGAAAACCGTCCGGTGGTGGCCGGGGAGGGCGCCGAGGGGGGCGTCGGAGAAGAGCCGGAGGAAGCTCGGGGTCGGGGGGAGGTTGCGGATTTCCTCGGCGTCCTCGGAGGACCAGAGCACGCGGGGCGTGCCGGAGAGGGTGGCGTCGGCGGGGATGGTGAAGGTGAAGAGATTCCGGCCCGTGCGGCGGGGTTCGTAGTGGAAATTCCAGTTGCCCTCCCCGTCCTCGCGGGCGAGTTCGCTCCCGGGGGCCACGTCGATCCAGTCCCCGGCGGCCGTGCGGAACTTGAAGAGGAACTCCTCGTCGAGCGGCAGGTCGTCCTCCCGCATGGGGAGGATGGCGTAGCGGTGGCCCTCGATCTTGGTGTTGCGGAGCCGCCAGCGGTTCCCCTCGCGGAAGGGGTCCCAGTCGTTGAAGGGCCCGGCCACGAAGGCGCCGTGCTCGATGACCGTACGCCGGTAGCGCTCGGCCGGGTGCAGGCAGAAGACCAGCCCCCGCTTCAGGCGCGTGTAGCCGGCGAGTGAACCGAAGACCAGCGGCGGGGCGACCTCGAGGGACGCGAAGGACTGCTTGGGGGGACCGAAGAAGAGCGGAGGGGGATCGTCCCCGCTCCAGTCCTCGGCGAGGACGATCAGGCCAGAGGTCGTCGACTCCCAGTAGGCTTCGAGGATCCGGGGGGTGGCGTTCACCGGGGCAAGCCAGCGGCTGTCCCGGTTCCTGTCAAAGGAATCGCCCCTCGGCGGCGGCGTGGGGGTCGTTTTCAAAGAATGCGGCCCGGTTCAATCTCCCGCCACGCGGGATCCTGTCGCCCGAGGAAGTCGTGGACAGCTCCCCGGAATTCCTCGACCTGGGCCCCGGCCCGTCCCGTGCGGTGTGCGGTGCCGTCGAGGATTGCCTCTACCGCCGGGCGGTCCAGCGGCAGGCGAGCGTCGCCGGCGACGGCCGCGACGAGGGTATCCCGCGGGTCCTCCCCCGCGCGCTGGAGGCGGTGGGCGGCGGTCATGTGCTCCTTGACCGCGGCGTGGGCCTCCTCACGCCCGGCCCCGGCGCGGACCGCCTCCATGAGGAGGGTCGTGGAGGCGAGGAAGGGAAAGAGCCGGCGGTTCTCGGCGTCCACCGCCGCCGGGAAGACCTCGAGGGTCCCGAGCACCGAGAGCAGGGTCTCGAGCAGCCCGTCGGCGGCGAAGAGGGCGTCGGGGAGGGCGACCCGCCGGACCACCGAGCAGGCAACGTCGCCCTCGTGCCACTGTTCGCCGGCGAGACCGGCGGTCATGGAGGCATAGCCGCGGAGGAGGACGAGGAAGCCCTGGATGCGCTCGCAGCTGCGGGGATTCTGCTTGTGGGGCATGGCCGTGGACCCCGTCTGCCCCGGCGCGAAGCCCTCGCCGGCCGTGTCGTGGCCCGCCATCAGCCGGATCGTGCGGGCGAGGTTGGCCGGTCCCGCGGCCAGGTCGACAAGAGCGGAGACGACCGTGTGGTCGAGGCTGCGCGGATAGATCTGGGCGGGGGAGCGCAACTGGTGGGCGAAGCCCAGCTCGGCGGCTACGCGGGCCTCCAGCTCGACGACCTTTTCCTCGTCGCCCCCGAAGAGGGTGAGCAGGTCCAGCTGGGTGCCGACGGCCCCCTTCAGCCCGCGGGCCGGATAGTCGCGGACGATGGCTTCCAGCCGGCGGGCCGCCAGCAGCATTTCCTCGCCGTAGGTGGCCAGCCGGCGCCCGAAGCTCGTCGGCTGGGCGGGGACGTTGTGGGTGCGGGCGCTGAGGACGGTCTCCGCGTATTCCCCGGCGCGGTCGGAGAAGCGGTGGAGGGCGGCGGCGGCCTTGGCGAGGAGCAGGCGGAGGGAGCGCAGCAGGAGTCGTTGCTCGACCGTCTCGGTGGCGTCCCGGCTGGTCATTCCCCGGTGGATCTCCTCGTGGCCGGCGAGCGCGCAGAACTCCTCCAGCCGGGCCTTCACGTCGTGCCGGGTCTGTTCCTCGCGGGCGCGGATCGAGGCGAGATCGACCTCGTCGATCACTCTCTCGTACGCCTCCACGGCCCCCGGGGAGACCTCCAGCCCGAGATCCGCCTGCGCGCGGAGGACGCTCACCCAGAGGCGGCGTTCGGTGCGGATCCGCTCCTCGGGGGACCAAAGGGAGCGGAGGGCGGGGGAGGCGTAGCGTTCGGCGAGGATGTTCGGGAGCATGAGGAAAGGCGGGAGGGAAACGATCGGGGGAGGGGGGCGAGGTTGGCGGCGGCGCGGCGGGCCCGGCTCAGGCGGGTGCGGTCGGTCCGAGGCAGCGGACCGCGAGCTCGCGGAAGACCGCTTCCTGGTCGTGGGGCCGGTCCACCAGGTCGCGGAAGGCCTCGAGGAAGGCGCCCTGGAAATCGATCAGCTGGCGGAGCCGGAAGCGCTGGGCGGCCGCCGCGAGGTTGCCGAGGTAGAAAGGGTTCTGGGCAAAGAGGTTGACCGGGTTCTTCTTCTCGGTCTGCCCGTACCAGGCGCCGGCCCACTCCGCGGTGGCGGCGAGGCTGTCCGGGTCGATCCGGCGGCCGCTCACGCGGAGCCGGCCGGCGTCGAAAAGGACGCGCAGCTGGATCATCAGCCGGTTGCGGTTGAGGAGGTTGGTGAGGAGCGGACGGCCCGCGTCGCGGTGGGAGAAGAAGTGGCGACGGATCGCCTCGAGGGTAGCGGCGAGGTCGCCGCGGAAGAAGACCTCGGCGGCCTCGAAGAATTCCGTTTCCCCGAACTCGGGCACCTCGCGGAGGACCTGGTCCTCGGTGATCTCGCTGGCACCCTCCGGCAGGGCGGTGATCAGCTTGCGGATCTCCTCGTTGGCCATGCGGAGTTCCCCGTTCAGCTTGCCGAGGAGCGTCTCGATGGCGGGGGGCTCGATGCTTACCCCGGCTGCCCGGCACTCCTCCTCGACCAGCCGGTAGAAGGGCGTGGCCCCACTCTTCCGGGTGTCGATGATCTCGGCCTCCGGGCGGGCGGTCACCCACTTGGCGAAGGCTCGGCGCTTGTCGAGGGGCGCGCCGGAAAGGAGGACCCGTTCCGGGGGGTCCGGGGCGATCTCCTCGAGGAGGGCTCGGAGCTCCTCGGCGGCCTCCTTGCCCCCGGCGCTCTGGCCGACCCGACCCTCGCCGAGGAAGTTCACCTGCCGCAGCCAGACGGCCTTTCCTCCCCCGAAGAGGGAGCCCGTGCGGGTGGCCTCGGCAAACCGGCGGACGCAGGCCCGGGCCTCGTCGACCGTCTGGGCCCGGCCGTCGATGACCTCCGCGTCCGCGGTTTCCCCCTCGCCGGCCGTCCATTCCGCGAAGAGGGCGGCGGCCCGGCGGTCGGCGAGGTATTCGTCGTCGCCGAGGACGATGCGCAGCTCCCCGCTCATTTCCGCGGGGAACGGGCGAGGAGGTGGCCGGCGACCGCGAGGATCGCCTCGACCGGGGCCAGCTTTCCGGTCCCCTCGTAGCCGCAGGCGAGCATGCCCTCGGCCGGTTCCACGAAGGCGTGGCCACGCTCGCGGAGGGTGGCGAGGTTTGCCGTGGTGGCCGGATGGGCGAGCATCTTCCCGTTCATGGCCGGGGCGAGGAGGACCGGGGCCTCCGTAGCGAGGTAGAGAGAGGTGAGCAGGTCGGGGGCCAGCCCGTGGGCGAAGCAGGCGAGGGTGTGCGCGGTGGCGGGGGCCACCAGGAAGAGGTCGGCGGAATCGGCGAGCTCGATGTGCCCCGGCTGCCAGCCCTTCCCCTCCTCCCAGAGGTCGACGGCGGCGGGGTGGCGGGCGAGCGTGCTGAGGGTGAGCGGGCTGACCAGTCGGGCGGCCTCTGCGGTGAGGACCGGGTAGACCTCGGCTCCCGCCTGGGTCAGCTGGCTGGCGAGGTCGGCGGCCCGGTAGGCGGCGATGCTGCCGCATACTCCGAGGACCACCGTCCTTCCCTCGCAGTCCGATAGGTCGACCGGATTCACAAGAAAGGAGGATGGCTCGGGCGGGGCGGAGCGGCAATCCGGGAATCAGCGGGCGCGGGCAGCCACGAATAATTCCCACCAGTCCTCCGGTCGGATTTCCGCGGGGCGGGCCCGGTCATCGTAGCCGGCGGCGCGCAGGTGTTCCTCCCAACTCTCCCGCAGGCTCTCCGGCAGCTCGCGGCGGAGCGCGGAGGCGAGGGTCTTGCGGCGGTGCCGGAAGAGGGAGCGGAGCAGGCGGACTTCGGCAGGGGTGAGGAGCCGGGGCTCCGGTTGGAGGGACCAGCGAAGCAGGCGGGAGGGCACGCCCGGGCGGGGCTCGAAGGCGGCGGCCGGCACCGGGTGGCTCGCCCCCGCCTCGTAGGCCAGCTGGGCGCGAATCGCCGAAGGGCCGTAGTCCTTCCGGCCCGGAGCCGCCCGGAGCCGGGCGGCTCCCTCTTCCTGGAGGATGAGCACGAGGGGATCCGGAAGGGGGGCCGGGGTCGTGAGGAGGGCGTCCAGCCACGGCGAGGTGATCGCGAAGGGGAGGTTGGAAAGGAGGGCCCGCGCCCCGGAGAGGGGTGCGGCGGCCTGGGGGTGTTCCACGGCATCCCCGGTGAGAAGGTGCAGGTGGTCGGGGTAGGCGCGGCCGAGCGTGTCCTCCAGCCAGCGCACCAGCCGCCGGTCGCTCTCGACCGCATAGACCTCCAGGCCCGCGGCGAGCAGGGGGGCGGTGAGCGCCCCCAGACCGGGCCCGATCTCCACCACCGGCCGGTCGGCCGGGAGCTCGGCCACCCGCAGGACCTTGGCGATCCAGTTGGCATCGGCGAGGAAGTTCTGGCCACGTCGACGGCTCGGCTGGAGGCCGAGGTCGGCGCAGCGGGCGCGGACCGACGAAGGGCTCGCCGGGATGGCGGAGGGATTCAAGCTTCCTGGAGAGCCCGCAGGGCTGCCCCGACATCCTCGGAACGGAGGAGGCTTTCGCCAACGAGAAGGGCGGAGGCTCCGGCCTCGCGGGCGCGGGCGGCCTCCGCCGGGCCGAGGATGCCGGACTCGCTCACCGCGATCATGTGGTCGGGGATCTGGGGGACGAGTTGTTCCGTGGTAGCGAGGTCGACCGTAAAGGTGGCGAGATCGCGGTTGTTCACGCCGAGGATGCGGGGCTCGAGAGCGAGGGCGATCTCCAGCTCAGCCTCGGAATGCACTTCGTAGAGACAGTCGAGCCCGGCAAGATCGGCGGCCTCGCGCATCCGCTGCAATTCCCCGACGGAGAGGGCCCGTACGATCAGAAGGATGGCCGCGGCCCCGGCCTCGGCGGCCTCGAGCACCTCGAGCGGGTGGACGAGGAAATCCTTGCGCAGGCAGGGGATTTCCCGCTGGTGGTCGCGGAGGAAGTCGACGGTGTCGGTGAGGTCCCGGATGTGCCCGCCGAAGTCCTCCTCCTCCGTGAGAATGGAGAGGGCCTGAGCGCCTCCGTTCAGGTAGAGGCGGGCCTGCTCGACCGCGTCGAGCCCCCCGGCGATCACGCCGGCGGAGGGAGACTTTCGCTTGATCTCGGCGATCACGGCGAGTCCTTCGGGCGCGCGCAGGGCCGCCTCCAACCGTCCGGCCGGGCGGAGGCCGGCGAAGCGGGCCAGCTCTTCCTCACGGACCGGGCGACCCCTTTCCTCCAGCTCGGCGCGCTTGCGCGCCATGATCGCGGCCAATCGGTCCTCCATCTCCCCGAGGATATGGTCGTGGCGGCGATCCGGGGTCAACGGGAAAGCCTGTGCCTCCAACGGGCGAGGTGGGCTTGCCAGAGGCGGAACGGGGGCGTAGGCAGGGAGAAGATGGCGAAGACAGACGCGGACAAGGTCCTCATTGTCGATGACGACAAGGAAGTGCGCTACTCCCTGAAGCGGGTGTTGCAACGGGCGGGCTACTCGACCGAGGAGGCGGAGGACGGGGAGCGGGGCCTGGCCCTCGCCCAGTCCGGGGCGCCCGCGGTCATCCTCCTGGACAACCGCATGGGCGAGACCAGTGGGATGGAAGTGCTGCAGAATCTGCGGAGCAGCGCGGTGGGGGCCTCCGTGGTCATGATGACCGCCTACGGGACCACCCAGACCGCGATCGAGGCGATGAAGTTCGGGGCTTTCGACTACCTCATGAAGCCCTTCGAGACCGACCGCATCCGCGAGGTCGTGGAGCGGGCTGTGCAGGCCTACCACAGCCGGAGGGAATCGCGCGGGACCGGCACCCGGGTCCGGGCCGAGGACTACGCCGAGGGCCTCGTGGGGGATTCCCCGGCGATGCAGGCGGTCCTCAAGCAGGTCGGCCAGGTGACGGCCTCGGACGCGACCGTGATGATCACCGGGGAGAGCGGCACCGGCAAGGAACTCGTCGCCCGCTGCATCCACCAGCACAGCCTGCGCGCGAAGAAGAATTTCCTTGCGGTCAACTGCGCGGCCATCCCGGACAATCTCATCGAGAGTGAACTCTTCGGGCACGAGAAGGGCTCCTTCACCGGGGCGACGAGCCAGCGACAGGGTAAGTTCGAGCTGTGCGACGGGGGGACCCTCTTCCTCGACGAGATCGGGGACATGGCCCTGCCCACCCAGACAAAGATTCTCCGGGCGATCCAGGAGGGGGAGATCCAGCGGGTCGGGGGAACGACTCCCGTGGCCGTGGATGTGCGCCTCATCGCGGCGACCAACAAGGACCTCGAGGCCATGGTGCGCGAGGGGACCTTCCGGGAGGACCTCTACTACCGCTTGAACGTCTTCCCGATCCGGCTGCCAGCGCTCCGTGACCGCCCCGAGGATATCCCCCTCATCCTCGACTACCACCTGCAGCGGCTCGGCTCGTCCGGAAAGATCCGGGCGCGGGGCCTCTCTGACGATGCCCTCGCGATCCTGCGGCGCTACGAGTGGCCGGGGAACGTGCGCGAGCTGGAGAACACCCTCTACCGGAGCGCGGTCGTCGCCCAGGGCGAGCTCATCCTCCCCGAGGATCTTCCCCTCGAGGTGCGCGGCGGGGCGGGGGAGCCCGCGAGCCCGGCGGCCTCCCCCGGGGCGACCGCCGCAGCCGAGGACGCCGACGAACTCCTCGACCGCCTCTTTGTCTCGCTCCGTGAGGAATCGGCCGGGGCCCTCCTCGAGCGTGCGGAGAGCGGCCTCGTGCAACGGGCCGTCGAGGCCTGTGGGGGCAACCAGTCGGAGGCCTCGGCCCTCCTCGGGATTTCCCGGTCGAAATTGCGGAGCCGCCTCGAGCCATCATCCTCCCGGAGCAGGAAATCAGCATGAAATCGGACGACCAGCGCATCGTCATCACGGGCATCGGGCTGACCGCCCCGAACGGCAACGACCTCGCCAGCTACCGCACGAATCTCGTGGAGGGTCGGCCGCGCATCGGGACCCTCGACCTCCGGTACATGGGCACGGCCCCCGCCGGAATCTGCGATTTCGACCCCCTCCGCTACCAGAAGAAACGGGAGATCCGGGTGGGCACGCGGGCGGGCAGCATCGCCATTTACTGTGCCCATGAGGCCCTCGCGGACGCGGCGGTGGATCTCGCCGGCCGGGACACCAGCCGGGTGGGCGTGTACATCGGCACGACCGAGCACGGCAACGTGGAGACGGAGAACGAGGTCTACAACCTCTCCCAGTTCGACTACGATACCCGCTTTTGGTCCCACCATCACAATCCCCGCACCGTGGCGAACAACCCCGCCGGGGAGATCACCCTGAACCTCGACATCCACGGACCCCACTACACCATCGGAGCGGCCTGCGCGGCGGGAAACGCCGGGATGATCCAGGGCGCGCAGATGCTCCAGCTCGGCGAGGTGGACCTCGCCCTCGCCGGAGGGGTCAGCGAGAGCATCCGCAGCTTCGGGATCTTTGCCGGCTTTCGCAGCCAGGGAGCGCTGGCCGAGCACGAGGACCCGAACCGGGCCAGCCGTCCCTTCGACCGCGACCGCAACGGGATCGTGGTGAGCGAGGGCGGGGCGATCTACGCGCTCGAGCGCCTCTCCGACGCCCGCCGCCGGGGTGCCCGCATTCACGGGGAGCTGCGGGGCTGGGCCCTCAATTCGGATGCCTCTGACTACGTGCTCCCCAATGCCGAACGCCAGGTCGAGTGCATGCAGGCGGCCCTGCGCATGGCCGCAATGACGCCGGAGGACATCTCCATCGTCAGCACCCACGCGACCGCTACCCAGCAGGGGGACAAGCAGGAGTGCCGGGCAGTCCGGGAGGTCTTTGGCGAGTCGCCGCGCACCTGCGTGAACAATACGAAGAGCTACATCGGCCACGCCATGGGGGCGGCCGGCTCTCTCGAGCTCGCCGGGAACCTGCCCGCCTTCGTCGACGGCATCGTTCACCCGACGATCAACATCGAACACCTTGACCCCGATTGCGAACTGCCCAACCTCGTCATCAACGAGTCCCGTGACGGTGTGGAGGTGTCCGCCATCCTGAACAGTTCCTTCGGGATGCTCGGCATCAACTCCGCCCTTATCGTGACCCGCCCGGAATAGCAGCCAGCCACCATGACCAAAGAAGAAGTACACAAGGTTGTCCTGGACATCATTGAGGAGATCGCGCCCGACGAGGACTTGTCGGATGTGAAACCGGAGGTGCGCCTGCGGGACCAGCTGGACCTCGATTCGATGGATTTTCTCGACATCGTCATGGAGCTGCGCAAGCGCCATGGCGTAGAGGTCCCCGAGGCGGACTACCCCAAGCTCGCCTCGCTCGACAGTTGCGGCGAGTACCTCGCCGACAAGATCAGCGCATGAGCAGGAATCCGACCGGCGGGTCGCCGGTCGGCCGGATCCCGGCGAGGGGAGGTCCGGCATGAGGGAGTATGATGTCGTCGTCATCGGCGCGGGCATGTCCGGACTGGCCGCCGCCATTCGCGTTGGCCTGGCCGGGCGCTCCGTCCTCCTGCTCGAGCGGCACGAGGCGCCCGGCGGCCTGAACAGCTTCTACCGCAAGGACGGCCGCGTGCACGACACCGGCCTGCACGCCCTGACGAACTACGCCGAGCCCGGGGAGCGGCGGGCCCCGCTCAACAAGATCTTCCGCCAGCTCCGCATCCCCCGGGAGACCATCGACTGCAATCCACAGCGCGGGTCCCGTATTCACTTTCCCGACCGGTCCCTCCGCTTCGGGAACGATCCCACCCTGCTCGAGGAGGAGATCGCCTCGGCCTTTCCCGCCGAGATCGACGCCTTTCGCCGTCTCGAGGAAGAGGCGCGCACCTTTCCGGCGACCGACCTCCGCTCCACCGGCCTGTGGGCCCGGCCCTTTCTCGAGGAGAGGATCGCGGACCCCCTCCTCCGGGAAATGCTCCTCTGCCCGATCCTCTACTACGGGAGCGCCACCGAGGACGACCTCGAGCTCGACCAGTTCATGATCCTTTTCCGGGCCCTCTACCTCGAGGGCTTCGCCCGGCCCCGCGAGGGCGTGCGGACGATCCTGCGTCCCCTCCTCAAGAAGCTCAAGGAAGTGGGTGGGGAGCGCCGGATGCGCTGCGGGGTGCGCCGGCTCGTGCCGGCCGGGGACCGCATCGCCGAGCTCGAACTCGACGACGGTACCAGCGTGCGGGCCGGGGTGATCCTCTCCTCGGCCGGCCGGGTGGAGACCGACCGCCTCTGCGGGCTGCATCCTCCGGAGGCGGGAAATCTGGTGGGGCGGCTCTCCTTTGTGGAGACCATCCATATCCACGAGGGACAGCCCGCCGACTGGGGTTGGGAGGACACCGTCGTCTTCTTCTCGCGGAACCGGCCCTTCCGCTACCGCAAGCCGGAGGACGCCGCCGTGGACCCGGACAGCGGGGTGATCTGCATCCCGAACAATTACGAGTATCCGGAAGGCCGCGCCCTGCCCGAGGGGATCGTCCGGGTCACCGCGATCGCCGACTACGACCGCTGGATCCACCTCCCCGAGCCGGAGTACCGGCAGGCGAAGGAGGAATGGTTGGAGCGGCTCACCGCGGTCGGGCGCGAGGTGCTCCCGCCCCCGCGAGGTGAGCCCGGTCCGGTCGTGGCGACCGACATGTTCACCCCGCGCACCATCGAGCACTTCACCGGCCACCTCGGCGGGGCAGTCTATGGCGCCTCGGAGAAGAAGAAGGACGGCCGGACCGCCTTTCGGAATCTTTTCCTCTGCGGCACCGACCAGGGCTTCCTCGGAATCGTGGGCGCCCTCCTCAGCGGAATCTCCATCGCCAACCGCTACGCCCTCGCCATCGAGGGCGCGGCCGCGGTGGAGGGGGCCGAATACCTCTAGCCGGAACCGCCGACGGGGCACGCCGTCCACCCGCGGCGGGTGCCGGAGGCGCGGCTAAGAGCTTCGGGCACCGCGCGTCCCGCCACGGCACGCAAAAAGGAGCCCCACGGATTCCACCGAAGGCGACTGACGCCCCCCCCGAAAGGGAAAGCCCCAAAAAGACCCCCACGGAAAGGACGAAAGCCGCCCCCGCACCTCCCAGCAAAACACCCCCCAACAACCCCTTCCCGCATCGAGCACCCACTGCAAGCTCCCCATCCCCCCATCCCCAATCTCCTTCTTCCAAGCCTGCTGGCCGGGATATAATGACAGGCTTTATTCACGCTTGACTTTGAGGGTGGGTGTTGTTGGGGTGGTGGCATGAGACGGCGGCGGTACAAGTTGCGGGGGGAGGGGTACTACTATTTGCGGGGGGAGTTGTTGGGGGAGTTTCGGTTGGGGGCGGA
>CAJXLM010000034.1 GCA_913056175.1 uncultured Opitutia bacterium
GTTGGCCCTGGGGAGATTCGTTGGCCTGGGGGGGAGCTGTTTGGCTCGTGGGGGACTGTTTTGCCTTGGGGGGCGGCTTTTGAAGGTGCGGGGGGTGTTCTGCTTGAGGGGATCCGTTTTGGCCGTTGGCGATTTGCTGTGCCGGGGGAGTCGTTTTGCCGAGGGGGAGTCGTTCGGCTTTGGCGTGGTCCGTTTTGCCTGGGGGCAATTCGTTGGTCTGGGGGGTGATTTGTTGGCTTGGGCGGCGTATTTTACCGAAGGGGCGACTCGTTGGCCCTGGGGCGATTCGTTGGCCCGGGGGCAACTCGTTGGCTTGGGGGGAGCTTTTTTGTGGGGGGTGGACTTGTTGGGCCGGGGGAAGGGGTTTGGTTCGGGGGTGGGCGGTTTTGGTGGCGCAAGCGCTCCGCCAGCGTCTTGTAGATCAGGTCCTGGAGTGGTTCGGCATGGGGGTGGGCGGTTTTGGTGGGGGATTTTTGGGGTGGGGGGGGTGGGTGGTCGGAAGATTGGCGGGCGGCTGGGTTCCGTGGTAGGGTCGCGGTTTTCCGGAGGGAACCCTTCAACCAAGGAAAACGTCATGGAAACAGAGGAATGGGTGTTGGAACTCGACGCGGTCGACCTGAGCGACCTGCCGTCGGTGGGGGGCAAGAACGCTTCCCTCGGGGAGATGATCGGGAAGCTTTCCGGGGAGGGCGTGCGCGTACCCGGTGGTTTCGCGACCAGCGCGGGGGCCTACCGGCATTTTGTGGAGGCGAACCAGCTGGGGCCCCTCCTGCGTCGGGAGCTCGGCGCGCTGCAGGCGGGGGAGCAGGGCCTGCACGCGACCGGGCAGGCGATCCGCGAAGGTTTCCGGGCGGGGGAATTCCCGGCGGAGATCGCCGGGGCGATCCGGGCGGGGTACCGGGAGTTGTCCGCATCGGTCGGGGAGGAGCGTGTGCCCGTGGCCGTGCGCAGCAGTGCCACCGCCGAGGACCTTCCCGAGGCGAGTTTTGCCGGCCAGCAGGAGACCTATTTGAACGTCCGCGGGGAGGACGACCTCCTCGAGGCCTGCCGGAACTGCTACGCCTCCCTCTTCACGGACCGGGCGATTTCCTACCGCGAGGCGAACGGCTACGATCATTTTGAGGTCGCGCTTTCCGTGGGCGTGCAGCAGATGATCCGTTCGGACCGGGGCGGGGCCGGCGTACTCTTCTCGATCGACACCGAGACCGGATTCCCCGACCTCGTCATTCTCGAGGCGGCCTGGGGGCTCGGGGAAAACGTGGTGAAGGGAACCGTCAACCCCGACGAGTACCGCATCTTCAAGCCCCTCCTCGCGGAGGCGGGGAAGAGCCCCATCGTGGGGAAGAAGCTCGGGAGCAAGGAGCGGATGCTCGTGTACCAGAGCGGGGGCCGGGCGACCACGCGCAACCGCACCACCCCCCGGGCGAAGCGGGAGCGCTTCGTCCTCTCCGACGACGAGATCCTCCAACTCGCCCGGTGGGCGGTGGCCGTGGAGAAGCACTACGGGAAGCCCATGGACATGGAGTGGGGCCGGGACGGCGAGGACGGCCCCCTCTACCTCCTCCAGGCCCGCCCGGAGACCGTGCAGAGCCGGCGGGAGGCGACCACCCTGCACCGTTGCCGACTGACCGAGACCGGCGGGACCGTCCGCGTGGAGGGTCTCGCCATCGGCGAGCGGATCGCCAGCGGGCGGGTGCGCGTGCTCGAGAGTGCCGACCAGGCCGAGCGGCTCGAGGAGGGCGAAGTCCTCGTGGCGGAGCGGACCGATCCTGACTGGGTCCCCCTCATGAAGAAAGCCGCCGCGATCGTCACGGACCACGGCGGCCGCACCAGTCATGCCGCCATTGTCAGCCGGGAGCTCGGGGTTACCGCGGTCATCGGGACCGGCCGGGCCACCGCTGAGCTGGCGGACGGGGAGGAGGTCACCGTATCCTGTGCGGAGGGGGAGACCGGCCGGGTGTACGCCGGGCGATTGGCCTACGAGGAAGAGGAGGTCGACCTGCGTTTCCTCCCCGAGCCCCCCGTGGACATCCTCCTCAACCTGGCCAGTCCCGGGGCGGCCTTCCGCTGGTGGCGGCTGCCCGTGCAGGGAGTCGGCCTCGCCCGCATGGAATTCATCATCAACGGCCTCATCCGGGCCCACCCCATGGCCCTCCTGCACCCCGATCGCGTCGCGGCGGCGGAGGAGCGTGAGGAGATCGAGCGGCTCACCCGCGGCTATCCCGACGGGCCCTCCTACTTCGTGGACCACCTCAGCCGCGGCCTCGCGGCGATCGCGGCCTCCCGGCATCCGCAGCGGGTGATCGTGCGGCTGAGCGACTTCAAGACCAATGAGTACGCCGGGCTCCTTGGCGGGTCCGCCTTTGAGCCGGCCGAGGAGAACCCCATGCTCGGGTTCCGGGGGGCCTCGCGTTACTACAGCGAGGAGTACCGGGAGGGATTCGCCCTCGAGTGCGCGGCCCTCCGCCGGGCGCGCGAGGAGCTCGGCTTCCGGAACCTCGCCGTGATGATTCCCTTCGCCCGGACCCCCGAGGAGGTCGACCGGGTGCTCGCGGCGATGGCGGAGGAGGGCCTCGCGCGGGGCGAGGAGGACTTGCGGGTGTACCTCATGTGCGAGATTCCCAGCAACGTGTTCCGGGCGGAGGAATTCGCCCGGCGGGTGGACGGCTTCTCCATCGGGAGCAACGACCTCACCCAGCTCATCCTCGGCGTCGACCGCGACTCGGACCGGCTCAGCGGTCTGTTCCGGGAGAGCGACGAGGCCGTGAAGCGGGCGATCCGCGAAGTGATCCACGAGGCCCACCGGGCCGGGATCACCGTGGGCATCTGCGGGCAGGCCCCGAGCGACGACCCCGAATTCGCCGCCTTTCTCGTGGAGGCGGGGATCGACAGCCTTTCCCTGAATCCGGACAGCGTGGTCGCGGTGATGCGGCGACTCGGCGGGGTCTCATGAGCGCGCCGGGTGCGGACGAGCGCGACCCACCCGCCTGGTCCCTCCTCCCCGCGGAGGAGGCCCAGCGGCGCACGGGGACCCCGGCGGAAGGGCTGACCGCAGAGGAGGCGGCCCGCCGGCTCGAGGAGCACGGCCCGAACCGGATCGGCGAGAAGGAGGAGGTCCACTGGTGGAGCGTGCTCTTCCACCAGGTGCGCAGTCCCCTCGTCTACGTGCTCCTCGGCGCCCTCGCCGTCACCCTCCTCATCCGGAGCTTCGGGGACGCCATCGTCATCGGGGCCGTCCTCCTCATCAACACCGTCGTCGGCTTCCTCCAGGAATTCCGGGCGGAGCGGTCCGTGCAGGCCCTCCTCCAGCTCGTCGCGCGCAAGGCCGTCGTCTTGCGCGGCGGCCGGCGGCACCGCATCCCGGCGGAGGAGGTCGTGCCCGGGGACATCGTCCTCCTGCGCGGCGGCGACGTCATCCCGGCGGACGTGCGCTGGCTGCAGGCGCGGTCCCTGCAGGTGGACGAATCACTCCTCACCGGCGAATCGGTACCCGTGCAGAAGTCGACCAGCGTGCCCGCGGGTGGTGGCGAGGGTACCGATTCCCTCCCGATCGCCGAGCGCACCAGCATGGGATTCCTCGGGACGGCCGTGACCACCGGGAAAGCGCGCGGGCTCGTGGTGGCAACCGGCCGGGGGACCGAGCTCGGGGCGATCGCCGGGGAGGTCGAGGAAACCGCCGAGGTGGAGACCCCCCTGCAGCGGCGGATCACCCGGCTCACCCAGTGGATCGCCGTGGTGATCCTCGGCATCGCCCTGCTCGCCTTCGGGGTTGGATGGGTGGCCGGGCGCGGCCTTTTCGAAATGCTCCTCCTCGCGGTGGCCCTCGCCGTCGCGGCGATCCCGGCGGGCCTGCCCATCGTCGTGACCGTGGCGCTGGCCATCGGCGTGGAGCGGATGGCCCGGAGGCACGCCGTGATCCGCCGGTTGCCCGCCGTGGACACCCTCGGCTCCTGCACCGTGATCCTCTCCGACAAGACCGGGACCCTCACCCGCAACGAAATGACCGTGCGGGCCCTGCGCACCGCCGGCGGGGAGTACCGCCTGCAGGGCGAGGAGGAGGACGGGCAGGCGCGCTGGCCCGGGCGCCGTTGGACCGGCGAGGGCCTCGCGGAGGACCGCGCGGCGACCTGGAGCCTGCGGACCGGGGCCCTCTGCAACGACCTCGAGCCCGCCGCCGACGGCAGCGAGGACCGGTCCACCGGGGATCCCATGGAGAAGGCTCTCGTGGCGGCGGCGGCGGCGGCCGGCCGGGAGTCCGCGGAGGAGGAGCAGCGATTCCCGCGGGTGGACGAGATCCCCTTCCGCACCGAGCGCCGCTACATGGCGACCGTGCACCGGGTGGAGGAGGGCGGGGAGGAGAGCGGGCTCGAGGAGGACGGGACCTTCGCCCTCGTGAAAGGGGCCCCCGAGGCCGTCCTCGACCTCTGCGACCGTGTCCTCCAGCCCGACGGGAGCGTGGGCCCCCTCGACCGCGAGGAGTGGACCCGGCAGAACGAGTCCATGGCCGGGGAGGGCCTGCGGGTGCTGGCCATGGCCGTGGCCCTTGAGCCCCGGGCCGTGGAGACCGTGCGGGAGGAGGAACCGCGCCAGCTCGTCCTCGTCGGCCTGCAGGGCCTCCTCGATCCGCCCCGGCCCTCCGCCCGGGACTCGGTGGACCGCTGCCATGAAGTCGGCATCCGCGTGGCCATGGTGACCGGGGACCACGCCCGCACCGCCGGTGCGATTGCCCGGGCCGTGCACATCGAGGAA
Organism: uncultured Opitutia bacterium; assembly: GCA_913056175.1. Lineage (GTDB taxonomy): Bacteria > Verrucomicrobiota > Verrucomicrobiia > Opitutales > Puniceicoccaceae > CAJXLM01. The sequence goes on from CAJXLM010000034.1 coordinate 4,750, forward strand.
GGACCGGATACCGCGGAGACGGAAATCTTCACCGGGCGACAGATCGAGGAGGCGAGCGACGAGGAACTCGACCAGGTGCTCGCCCGGGTGCACACCTTCGCCCGGGTGGAGCCCCTCCAGAAGAACCGCCTCGTGGAGCGGCTGAAGGGGCAGGGGGAGATCGTCGCGGTGACCGGCGACGGCGTGAACGACGCACCCGCCCTGAAGAACGCCCACCTCGGGGCGGCGATGGGCTCCGGGACGGACGTGGCGAAGGAGGCCAGCGACATGGTCATCACCGACGACCGCTTCTCCAGCGTATTCGCGGCCGTCGAGCAGGGGCGGATCGCCTTCCGGAACATCCGCATGGCGACCTTCTTCCTCCTCTCCACCGGCATGGCCGATGTCCTCCTCATCCTCGGGGCCCTCGTCCTCGGCTGGCCCCTTCCCCTCGTGCCCGCGCAGATCCTCTGGTGCAACGTCGTCACCAACGGCATCGCGGACGTGGCCCTCGCCTTCGAGCCCGGGGACAAGTCCCTCCTCCGCCGCCCGCCCCGTCCCCCCGGGGAGGGCATCCTCAACCGGAACCTCCTCGAGCGGCTCGTCCTCGTCGGCTCCTGGCTGACCGTCGGGGTGCTCGGCGTTTTTCTCTGGAAGTGGGGCTTCGACTTCCGGTCGTGGTCCGGCGAGGACGACCGGCTCACCGTGGCCCGCACGGCGGCCCTCACCACGATGATCCTCTTCCAGAAAGTGCACGTCTTCAATTGCCGCAGCGAGGACGTCTCGATCTTCCGGCGCAGCCTCTTCGGCAACAAGCTCCTCTTCGCGGGCGTGCTGACCTCCCTCGCCGTGCACATCGGCGCCCTGCACTGGAGTGTGACCCAGCAGCTCCTCGACGTCACCCCCCTCGACCCCCTCACCTGGCTCGTTTCCGCCGCGGTGGCCGCCACCGCGATCGCGGTGAACGAGCTGCACAAGAAGTGGCGGGGCGGTGCCCGCTAGGGGAGAGCGAGCCGCAAGGAGGGAAGGGCCCGCGGCGGGCTCCACTCGGCCCGGCCGACTCCGGCCGTGGCCTACCAGAGCTTGCGGTGGTGCCCCGGGTGTCCCGGCGAGCACTCGAACATGCAGCGGACGAACTCGATCTGGTCCCGGCGCAGGTAGAGGATGGCGACGGAGGCGATCCAGAGAGTGAGCGCGAGCAGGGCGGTTCCCAGCTGGTCCCCGGCGAAGCCCAGCCGGGTGAGGTGGGCGATGAGGGCCCCGGTCATCAGGCCCCAGCTGAGGAGGGAACCGAGGGCGATGCTGAAAGGGGTGAGCAGCAGGAAGGCGGCGGCGACCTCCAGTCCGCCGATCAGGTAGCGGCCGACCGGCTCCATCCCCAGCTCCTGGAAAGTCCGCACCGCCTCCGGGTCACCGAGAAGGATGTCGCTGGCGGCGGCGAAAAAGGCCACGGCCATGAGGATCTGCAGGATCCAGGAGAAGGCGTGGTGCAGGCGCATGGCGGAGGCGGCGGGAGCGTTCAGGAAGGTCCGACGGGGGCGGCGGCCTCGTCCGCCTGGCGGGCGGCGGCGGTCTCCGTCCGCCCGGCGGGGGCCGACTGGAGGGTTCCGCGGAGGAAGGGCTCCTCGGAGACCATCCGCCAGAGGTTCGCTCCCGTCGGGATGAAGAGGTCGTCCACGGTGAGCTCGGTGGGGCAGGGCTTGCCCGTGGCCACGGTGAGCTCGGCGAGCTCGCGGAGGGTGTTGCGCACGTAGTTCTCCACCCGGTGGGCCTTCGTCTCCACATCGAGCCCCGCCTGCAGGCGCGGGTCCTGGGTGGTGATCCCGATCGGGCAGGTATTGTTGCCGCACTCCCGGGCCTGGATGCAACCGAGGGCGAGCATGAAGCCGCGGGCCGTGTAGACCGCGTCCGCCCCGAGGGAGAAGGCCACGATCATGCGGCCGGCGTCGACCAGCTTGCCGGCGGCGAAGACCTTGGTGCGTTCGCGGACCCCCTCGTGGAGGAGGATCTGCACCAGCCCGTGCAGCGCCGGGAAGAGAGGCATGCCCATCCGGTCGAGGAAGGCGTGCGGGGCCGCTCCGGTGCCGCCCTCCCCGCCGTCGACGCTGATCCAGTCGGGAAAGGTGTCCTGTGCCTTCATTTCCCCGACGAGGGCGCGCAGCTCGTCGAAGGACCCGACCGCCATCTTCATGCCGACCGGGACCGGGACCATGTCCTGGATCCGGCGGAGGAAGGCGACCGTCGAGGGGAGGTCCGTGCACTCCGCGTGGAAGGGCGGCGAGATCGCGTCGCGGCCGAGCGGAACGCCCCGGATCTCGGCGATTTCCGGGGTGATCTTCTCCTTCGGGAGCATCCCTCCCTTGCCCGGCTTGGCGCCCTGGGAGAACTTGATCTCGACCATTTTCACCTGGGGCAGGTCGACCACCCGGCGGAGGGCGTCCGGATCGAGACGGCCCTCCGCGTCGCGCACCCCGAACTTGGCGGTCCCCATCTGGAAGATCAGGTCGGCCGCTTCCTGCAGGTGGTACTTCGGGTAGCCGCCCTCCCCCGTATTCATGGGGATGCCCGCGGCGTGGGCGCCCCGGGCGAGGGCCCGGACTGCCCGGTCCCCGAGCGCGCCGTAGCTCATCCCGCTGATGAGGATCGGCCGCCGCAGGGTGTAGGGCTCACCCACTCCCCGCTCCTCCCCGAGAGTCAGCCGGTAGGGCCGGCTGTCCTCGCGGCGGCTGGGAAAGAGCGAGTGGCGGATCTTGATCTCGGTGGCGTCGTAGTCGAGCAGGCTGCCGAAGGAGGCGGTCGATTCGAGGTCCTTGGCCTTGCGGTAGACATTCGTACGCTCCAGCCGGTTGAAAGGGCGCTCCTCCCGGTCGTTCGCGTAGAGGTACTGCCGAAACTCCGGCCCGATGCTCTCGATCAGGTAGCGGGCCTGGCCGAGGATGCCGAAGTTGCGGAGGATGGAGTGCTGCGTCTGCACATGCCGGTAGAAGAAATTGACGATGAGCAGGAAGAGCGCGGCGACCGTGAGGAAGTGCCAGTAGAAGGAGATGAAGTAGCCGGCCGCGAAGAAGGCGAGCGGGAGGACGAGCAGGGCCGCGTTGGCGAAGCGGGCGAGACGGTGCAGGTCGATCTGGAGGGTTTGCGGCATGGGGTAGGGCAGGATCGACCCGAAGCGCGGGTCGATCAAGGAGGAGAGTTTAGAAACTGGTCGTGGCCGCTGACGAGGGTCTTCTCCCGGGCAGCGTCGGCGGGGGGTGAAGACCGCGCGGCTGGCCCTTGGCGCGGGGGATTCCGGAAAAATCCGCAGCCCTTCTTATGGAGGTTGACAGGTTGCGAAGCGAGCCTATGCCCGTACCGTCCTTTGCTACGAGTGGGTCCCCCAACCTCCATGCCCGCCCCGGCCGTTCCGGAGCCCAGCCCCTTCCCGGAAGGGGCTTCCGGAGGCGCGCGCGCGACCGTGGAAGTGGTACGGCAGCGCGTGGAGGGGAGCGCCGTGGCGCCGGCGGATCGCGACGACCTCGCCATCGAGGATCCCCTCGAGATCGAGATCGTCCACCGGACCAGCGAGGAGGGGGAGACCCGTCGCCGGGTGGTGACCATGCGGACCCCCGGGCACGACGCGGACCTCGTGCACGGTTTCCTGTACGCCGAGGGCATCCTGCGGACGGCGGCCGACCTGCGCTCCCTCACCTTTCCCGATCCCCCGGGCGCGGCGGCGCCTCGCCGGGCCCGGGCGACCCTGCGGAGGGGGATCGCCCCGGCGGCGGAGAGTCGCGACCAGGGACAAGCCCTGAACGCCAGCTGCGGCGTGTGCGGGAGTCCCTCCCTCGAGGCCCTCGGCCTGTCGCCCTCCCTCGTGCTCGAGGATCCCGTCCGCCTCGACCGGACGATCGTGCACCAGCTGCCCGCGCGGATGCGGGCGGAGCAGGACACCTTCCGGCGGACCGGCGGTCTCCACGCGGCGGCGATCTTCTCGGCGACCGGCGAGCTCCTCGTCTCCCGGGAGGACATCGGTCGGCACAACGCCCTCGACAAGGCCGTCGGCCATCTCCTCCGCACCGGCCGTCTCCCCGCCCGCGGTTGCCTCCTCTGCGTGAGCGGTCGGATGAGCTACGAGATCCTGCAGAAGGCCCTCCTCGCCCGGATCCCGGTGGTGGTCGGGGTCGGGGCCCCCTCCAGCCTCGCGGTGGCCCTCGCCAACGACTTCGGGGTGACCCTGTGCGGATTCGCGCGCGGGGACACCTACAACATTTACAGTCGCCCCGAGCGGCTGCGCGGGCCGCTCCCGGCGCCGGATCCGGCGACCGCGGCCCCCCCGGACCCCGGTCGCCGTCCCTGACCCCTCCCAGCAACCCCAGCGATCCCCCTCCCCATGAGCACGAAGACCCCTCCCCCCCGCACCGAGCCGGCCCCCTCCCCCCTCCCCGACGAGGAACCCCCCCGCGAGCTCCTCGACCTCGCCGTGGAGTCGCCGAAGGCAAAGGCGGTGGGCGCGCCCGCCGTGATCAACTCCCTCCGCCATGTCCGCCAGCAGGCGGGGGCCGCCCGGGGGGGGCGGGCGCTCTTCCGCCTCAACCAGAAGGGCGGGTTCGACTGCCCGAGCTGCGCGTGGCCGGATCCCGACCACGAGCGTTCCCGTTTCGAGTTCTGCGAAAACGGGGCGAAGGCCGTGGCCACCGAGGCCACCCGCAAGCGGGTCGACCGGGATTTCTTCGCCCGGTATTCCGTGGAGGAGCTGGCCGGGCAGAGTGATTACTGGCTGAACGACGCGGGCCGGCTCACCGAGCCGATGCTCCTCGAGGAGGGCGGCACCCACTACCGGCCGGTCTCGTGGGACGAGGCCTTCGCCGTGCTCGCGGAGGAGCTCCGCGGCTGCGACCCCCACGAGGCGATCTTCTACACCTCCGGCCGCACCAGCAACGAGGCCGCCTTCCTCTACCAGCTCTTCGTCCGGCAGTACGGCACGAACAACCTCCCGGACTGCTCGAACATGTGCCACGAGTCCAGCGGGGCCGCCCTCAGCCAGACCATCGGGATCGGCAAGGGGACGGTGACCCTCGAGGACATCGAGACCACCGACTGTCTCCTCATCCTCGGCCAGAATCCCGGCACGAACCACCCCCGCATGCTCACCTCCCTCGAGAAGACCGTGCAGCGCGGGGGGAAGATTGTCTCGGTCAACCCCCTCGAAGAGACCGGCCTGCGCGCGTTCTCCCACCCGCAGAAGGTCTCCGGGATGCTCGGCAAGGCGACCCCCCTCGCCACCCTGCACCTCCCCGTCCGCCTGAACGGCGACCTCGCCTTCCTCAAGGGGATGATCAAGTGCGTCCTCGAGGCGGAGGAGCGGCGGCCCGGGCGGGTCGTCGACCGCGCCTTCGTCGAGGAGTTCACCCAGGGCTACGAGGCGATGGCCGCGGCCGCGCGGGCGGTGCCCTGGTCGGAGATCGAGGAGGGGTCCGGCCTGCGCGAGACCCAGATCCGGGAGGCCGCCTCCCTCTTCCTCGAGGCGAAGGACTCCATCACCTGCTGGGCGATGGGGCTGACCCAGCACCGCAACGCCGTCGCGACCATCCGCGAGATCGTCAACCTGCACCTCCTCACCGGCCGGATCGGCCGACCCCGCAGCGGCGTCTGCCCCGTGCGGGGCCACAGCAACGTGCAGGGCGACCGCACCATGGGCATCTGGGAGAAGATGCCGGAGAAGTTCCTCGCCCGGCTCGACGAGGAGTTCGGCTTCCGCTCACCCCGCGAGCACGGCTACGACACGGTCGACTCGATCGCCGCGATGCACGCCGGCCGCGGGAAGGTCTTCTTCGGGATGGGGGGCAACTTCCTCTCGGCCTCCCCGGACACCCACTACACGGCGGCGGCCCTCCGCCGGTGCCGGCTGACCGCGCAGGTCTCCACCAAGCTCAACCGCGCCCACCTCGTCACCGGCACCCGCGCGCTCATCCTGCCCTGCCTCGGCCGGACCGAGCGCGACGAGCAGGCGGGCGGGTCCCAGTTTGTCACCGTGGAGAATTCCATGGCCATCGTGCACAGCTCGGAGGGCCGCCTCGAGCCCGCCTCCGAACACCTCCTCAGCGAGATCGCCATCGTCTGCCGGATGGCCCGGGCGACCCTCGGGCCGGACCACCCGGTGCCCTGGGAGGAGTTCGCCGCGGACTACGACCGGATCCGCGACCGCATCGAGCGGGTGGTGCCCGGCTTCGAGGACTTCAACCGCCGGGCCCGCCAGCCCGGCGGCTTCTACCTGCCGAACGGGGTGAAGGAGCGCCGCTTCCACACCGCCTCCGGCAAGGCCGAGTTCACCGTGAACCAGCTCGATCCGATCCGGCTGGAGGAGGGCCAGCTCCTCCTGCAGACCCTCCGCAGCCACGACCAGTTCAACACCACTGTCTACGGCAACGACGACCGCTACCGGGGCATCCACAACGAGCGGCGCGTCCTCTTCCTCAATCCCGAGGACATGGCCGAGCGCGGCCTCGTGGCCGAGCAGCCCGTGGACATCACCAGCCACTGGGAGGGCGAGACCCGCACCGCCGAGCTCTTCCTCGCGATCCCCTACGACCAGCCCCGCGGCTGCGCGGCCGCCTACTACCCCGAGGCGAACGTCCTCGTCCCCCTCCAGTCCCGCGCCGCCATCAGCCAGACCCCCACTTCCAAGTCCGTCATCATCACCGTGCGCCCGCACCGGAACCCCGGCCGCTGAGCAGAGTCGGGGAGCGCAGGGCAACCGTCCCCGCTACCGCCGGGGACAAGCGCGGTCCCGGCGCGGTCCGGGGCGGTTAGAGCCAGCCCTTTCGCTTGAAGTAGAGGGTCATGGCGACGGCGAAGACGACCATGCCGCCGAGGGCGATGGGGTAGCCGTAGGGGTCGGTGATCAGGGGCATGTTCCAGGGGCCGGCGGTGGGCTCGAAGTTCATCCCGTAGACTCCGGCCACGAAGGTGAGGGGCACGAAGATCGTGCCGATGACGGTGAGGGTCTGCATGGAGCGGTTCAGGCGGGCGTCCTGGCGGGAGTGGTGGTAGTCCTGGAGGTCGTGCAGGCGGACGCGGGCGTGCTCGGCCCGCTCGGCGGCGCGGCGGGCGTGGTCGAGCAGGTCGCGCAGGTAGGGGCGGAGGGATTCGCCGAGGACCTCGTCGGAAACATCGTGGAGGTCGTGGACGGCATCGCGGAGGGGGAAGGCCATCCGGTTCAGGCCGAGGGCGAGCCGCTTGCGCCGGTAGAGGTCGCCGACGGGCAGCTCGTCCGTCTCCAGCATGTTCTCCTCCATGTCGACGATCGACTCCTCGATGGCCTCGGAAGTGGCGAGGAGACCGTCCACGAGGGTGTCGAGCAGACAGTAGGCGAGGAAGCCGGCCCCGCTGCGGCGGATGCGGGAGCGGCCGGAGCGCAGGCGCTGGCGCACCCGCGGGAAGATCTCCTCGTCGTCCTCGGCGAAGGAGAGCACGGTATTGCCGTGCACGACGAGGGAGACCTGCTGGCTGTGGAGCACCTCTTCCTCGGGCTCGAGGCGGACCGCCCGGGTGGTCAGGAAGACCTCCTTGTCGTTCAGGTCGAGCCGGGGGCGGGACCAGAGGTTCATGATGTCCTCGATGGTGAGGGGCTCGAGGTTGAAGGCGTTGCCGAGGGCGCGGATCTTGCCGGCGTGGTGCACACCGGTCACGTGGATCCAGGTGGTGCCCTCCTGTTCGGCCTCGGCGCCGGCTTCGGCGGGATCCTCGGTGGTGAATTCCCGGAGGCCCTCGATGGAGAAGCGCGTGACGAGGAAACGGGTGTGGCAGCGCCGCTCGAAGTCACTGGGCAGATCGGGCAGGTCCTCGCCCGGGGGGAGCCCGACCCGCTTCCAGCGGTCGTGGAATTCCTGGCGGAGCTGGTGGGTGGAATCGTCGGGGGCGTGGCGGGAGGGGCGGGGATCGGGGGCGTTCATGGCGGGGCCAGCCTAGCGGGGCGGACGGAGGGGGCAAGGACCCGCCTCGGGGCGCCGGGAAGGCCGTGGGGGAGAATCCGTGGGGGCGGGTAAGCGCCGGCCGGCCGTTTTTTCCGTTGGCGCGGGGTGTGCGGGTTGGTAAAATAAGATGAAATGGACGATTTCATTGGCGACATCCACGGGCATGCCTACGCCCTGCGGCGACTCCTCGGGCGCCTCGGCTACGAGGAACGGCGCGGGGTGTACTGGCATCCGGAGCGGCGGGCCGTCTTTCTCGGGGACTACATCGACCGCGGCCCGCAGATCCCGGAAACCCTGGCGATCGTCCGGTCCATGGTGGAGGAGGCGGGGGCGGTCGCCCTGCTCGGCAACCACGAGTACAACGCGCTCTGCTACCACCAGCCCGCCCGCGGGGGCGGACACCTGCGCCCCCACACCCTCCGGAATTTCGGCCAGCACGCCGAGACCCTCCGCCAGTTCGGCACCGACCAGCGGCGACTCGACGAGTTCCTCGGTTGGATCCGCACGCTCCCCCTGGCGTGGGAGGAGGAGGGCTGGCGAGCGGTCCACGCCAGCTGGGACGCCGGCCAGATAGAGGTCCTCCGGAAGGAACTGCCGGAGGGCCACCTCGACGCGGAGAGCCTCGCCCGCTCCGTCGACCGGGAGGATCGGCTCTTTCTCGCGGTGGAGGATGTCGCCAAGGGGGTGGAGCTGACGCTGCCGGAGGGAATATCCTTTCGGGACAAGGACGGCACCCTTCGCACCGAGGCGCGGGTGCGCTGGTGGGAGGATACCGAGGGGCGCTCCCTGCGGGAGGTCACCCTCCCGACCCATCCGGAGATGCCGGACAAACCCCTCGGGCCCGCCCGCTACACCGTCTACGGGCCCGGGGAGAAACCGGTCTTCTTCGGGCACTACTGGCTGTGGGGAAGGCCCGCGCTGCAGCGGTCCAATGTTGCCTGCCTCGACTACAGCATCGCCAAGGGAGGCAAGCTCGTCGCCTACCGCTGGGAGGGGGAGAAGGAGCTCCGGGACGACCACCTCTTCTGGGTGGACGAGGCCTGAGGCGAGGGGGGGATCCCGGTTTCCGGTTGCGCCGTCCGGGGATTCGGGTTGGCTTGGTGGGTATTGGCAGGCCGGCTGGCCGGGAATCCTCCCGGCCCCCGGCGGAAGTTTCCCGACCGTAATGAACGCACCCGACCCTCTCCCCTCGATCAGCTTCGAGTGTTTCCCGCCGAAGAGCCCGGCCACGGAGGGCCTCCTCGAGGAGGCGCTCCCCCACCTGATCGCCCTCGCCCCGGAATTCTTCACCGTCACCTACGGCGCCGGCGGGACCACCAAGGAGGGCACCTTCCGGCTGGCCACCCGGTTGGTCTCGGCCAGCCCGATCCCGGTGGGCGCCCATCTCACCTACCTCACGGAGACGGTGGAGGCCCTCGACGCCTACACCGACCGCCTCTGGGAAGAGGGCGTCCGGCACATTGTGGCCCTGCGGGGGGATGTGCCGAAGGGGCGCACCCTCGCGGATTACGCGGACGAGGCGGCCTTTGCCTGCACGGCGGATTTCGTGGCCCACCTGCGGGCGCGCCACCCCTTCGAGATCAGTGTTTCCGCGTACCCGGAGAAGCATCCGGACGCTCCCTCGCTGGACGCTGACCTCGCCACCCTCCGGGAGAAGGAGGAGGCGGGGGCAGACCGGGCCATCACCCAGTTCTTCTTCGACGGGGAGGACTACCAGCGCTACCTGGAAAAAGCCCGCGCCGCCGGCATCCGGCTCCCCATCGCGCCGGGACTCCTGCCCGTGGTCGACTATGCGAAGATGCGCAAGTTCGCGGCGGCCTGCGAGGCCATGGTGCCGGATTGGGTGAGCGGGCGCTTCGAGCGGGCCTCCGAGGAGGACCACCCGCGGGTGGCCCGGGACCTCCTCATCGAGCAGATCGAGCAACTCCGCGGGTACGGGGCGCCGCACTTCCATTTTTACTCGCTGAACCGCCACAAGCTGGTGGAAGAGGCCCTCGAGGCCACCGGGCTGCGAGTGGCCGCCTGAGGGGCGCGCCCCGCGCGGGGGGTTCCGGGGGTGGATTTCCCCGGCCGCGCGCCCTTTTCCCGGCACCTTTGGAACGGAATCCTCAAGCGAATAGGAACGATATGGTAGAAGCGACCAACCTCGGCTTTCCGCGCATCGGTGCGGGACGCGAACTGAAGAAGGCGGTGGAGGCCACCTGGAAGGGCCGGAGTTCCGCGGAGGAACTGGAGACCACCGCCCATGATCTCCGCCTCCGCCACTGGCAGCTGCAGAAGCAGGCCGGGCTGCAAAGCGTCCCGGTCAACGACTTCTCCCTCTACGACCAGGTGCTCGACATGGCCTGCCTCCTCGGCTGCGTGCCCTCGCGGTTCGGGTGGGACGGGGAGGAGATCGGGACGGACCTGCTCTTCGCGATGGCGCGGGGTACCGATGAGGTGCCCGCCCTGGAGATGACCAAGTGGTTCGACACGAACTACCACTACCTCGTGCCCGAGTTCGAGCGCGGCCAGCGCTTCCACATCGGTTCGGAAAAAGTCTTCCGCGAGCTCGAGGAGGCCCGTACCGCGGGGATGGTGGCCCGCCCCGTCCTCCTCGGACCCCTCAGCTTCCTCTCCCTCGGCAAGCTGGCCGATGCGGGCCTCGAGCGCCCGGACGTGCTCGCGAAGCTCCTGCCCGTCTACGAGGAAATCTTCTCGCGGCTGGCGGCCACCGGGGTCGACTGGGTGCAGGTCGACGAGCCCTTCCTCGCCCTCGACCTCTGCGAGGGGGGCAAGGCCGGCTACCGCCGGGTCTACGAGCATTTCGCGGGCCTGCCCCGGCCCAAGGTCCTCCTCGCCACCTACTTCGAGGGCCTGCGGGACCATCTCGACCTCGCCTGCGCACTCCCCGTGGAAGGTCTCCACCTCGATCTGGTCCGGGCACCGGAGCAGCTTGAGCCCGCCCTCGCCCGGGCCGGTGAGAAAACCCTCTCGCTCGGGGTGGTGGACGGGCGCAACATCTGGCGGAACGACTTGAGCGCCTCCCTCGCCCTCGTCGAGCGGGCCGTGGAGGTGCTCGGGAGCTACCATGTGCAGGTGGCCCCGAGTTGTTCCCTGCTGCACACGCCCGTGGACCTCGAGGGGGAAAGCTCGCTGGATCCGGAGCTGAAGAGCTGGATGGCGTTTGCCGTGCAGAAGCTCGGGGAGTTGTCCCTGCTCGCCCGGGGAGCGACCGAGGGCCGGGAGGCGATCGCGGAGGAGCTGGCCGCCAGTGATGAGGCCCGCGAGCGCCGCGAGAATTCTCCCCGGACCTTCGACCGGGCCGTCCGCGAGCGGATGGCCGGGGTCACCCCCGAGATGATGCGGCGGCGGAGTCCCTTCGCCGAGCGGAGCCCCCTCCAGCACGAGCGCCTCCAGCTGCCGCTCTACCCGACCACGACGATCGGTTCCTTCCCGCAGACGGCCGACATTCGGCGGGCGCGGGCCTCCTACCGGAAGGGGGAGATCGACGAGACCGCCTACCGGGAAGCCATGCGGGCGGAGATCCGGGCGGTGGTCGACTTCCAGGAGGAGATCGGGCTCGATGTGCTCGTCCACGGGGAGCCCGAGCGCAACGACATGGTCGAGTACTTCGGGGAGCAGCTGGCCGGCTTCGCCTTCACCGAGAACGGGTGGGTCCAGTCCTACGGTTCGCGCTGCGTGAAGCCCCCGGTGATCTACGGGGATGTTTCCCGCCCGCGACCGATGACCGTGGAGTGGGCGACCTATGCGCAAGAGCAGACCGACCGGGTCATGAAGGGCATGCTCACCGGGCCGGTCACCATCCTGCAGTGGTCCTTCGTGCGCGACGACCAGCCCCGCATGGACACCTCCCGCCAGATCGCCCTCGCCATCCGGGACGAGGTGGCTGACCTGGAGAGGGCGGGCATCCGCATCCTCCAGATCGACGAGGCCGCCTTCCGGGAGGGACTGCCTCTCCGCCGGGAGGACTGGGACGAGTACCTCCGCCGGGCGGTGGAAAACTTCCGGCTGGCGTCCTGCCCCGTCGCGGATGCCACCCAGATCCACAGCCACATGTGCTACTCCGAGTTCAACGACATCATCGGATCGATCGCGGAGATGGACGCGGATGTCATCTCGATCGAGACGAGCCGCTCCCGGATGGAGCTGCTCGATGCCTTCGTGGAGTACGCGTACCCGAACGAGATCGGGCCCGGCGTCTACGACATCCATTCCCCGCGGGTGCCCCCTCGCGAGGAGATCGTCTCCCTCCTCGAGAAGGCCCGCGAGGTGCTCGCGGAGCGCCAGATCTGGGTGAACCCCGACTGCGGGCTGAAGACGCGTGGCTGGGCGGAGGTGCGCCCGGCCCTCGAGAACATGGTGGCCGCGGCCGGGGAGATGCGCGCGGCGGCCGGGGTGCCCGCCTGAATGGAGCCGGGCCGTGAGCCGGGAGGGGGGGCGTTCCGACGGAGGGGGCGACCGGCCCCGGCCGCGGGATCGCCGCGGGATCAGCGCGGGGATCCCGGCGGGGGTGGAGGGGGCGCGGGATCGGGTGGGTTCCCCACCCGCCCGGCCACCCGCTCGGCGACGAATCGAATGTTGGGCAGGCGGAACCAGTCACTGAGAATCCGGCAGGCGAAGACTCCGACGAGCGTGACGACGACCCCGCGCCCGACCACGGCTTCGGAGATCTCGGTGGCGTTGGCGTAGAGGTAGAGGGAGAGGAAGAATCCCCCGAGAAGGGCCCACTCGGCGTAGGGGGCTCCCGAGAAGGCGACGATCCGCTCGCGGCGGGCGAGAATGTCGCGGAGGATCCCGCCGCCCGCCCCGGTGAGGGCGGCGAAGAAGGGGGCCCAGAACCAGATGGGTTCCATGCGGGCCGCCACCGTCACGAAGACCCCGGAGACGGTGAAGGCGGCCAGGCCGAGGCCGTCGGTGAGGAGGAGGTAGGGGTTCGACTGGAGGCGGCGGAGGCGGCGGGGGACGAGGGAGCGGAAGAAGGGGCCGAGTCGCTCGGCGGCAATGCGGTCGGCGAGGAAGGCGATCCCCACGAGGCTGACGACCACCGCGAGCATGAAGGGGGAGTCGAGGAAGCCGACCGGGGCCCGGCCGACGACGAGGTCGCGCACCGTGCCGCCCCCGAAGGAGGGGAGAAAGGCGAAGACCACGGCGGCGAGCAGGGTGGAGCGCTGCTCGATGGCGATGATCACGCCGGAGAGGGCGAAGGCGATGGTACCGATCAGCTCGACGATGCGGAACCAGCGGGAGTCCACGGTCTTCAGGAAGAGGACCGGGGCGAGGTACCGGGTCATGATGTTGCGGTACTCGTCGCTTCCCCGGAAGTCCCGGATGGCCGCGTTGATCTCCTCGACCACGGCGGGTGAAACGGTGGCCCGTGAGAGCATGAGGTGCAGGGGGGTGCGGATCCCAAGGCGGACCTCGCGCACGCGGTCCCCGGTCTCGCTCTCCCAGAGGAGGCTGGCCCCTACGGTGCGGTCGGCGAGGAAGCCCTCCACCTGGCCGTTGAGGAGCAGCTGGAGGCTCTCCCCGTCGTTGCGGGTCTCCACGATCCACGGCGCGTCGCGGTGCTCGTCGAGGAAGCGGTTCAGCTCGGGATCGGCGTAGACATACCCGGCCACCACCGCGAGGGGGGGTCGCTCCTCCTCGAGGAGGCGGAGGAAGCCGTCCCGGTCCTCGAAGGAATAAAGGTCGGCGTCCCCGGACCGGACGAAGAGGGAGTTTTCCTCGAAGCGGTAGGGCTCCGAGAATCGGGCGAAGGCGGCCCGCGCTGGGGTGAAGGTCGCTCCCGAGGCCATGTCGATGTCCCCGGCCGCCACCGCCTCCACATGCTCCTTCCACGCCATGGGACGGTAGGCCACCATGCGGCCGGTGCGGGCGAGGATCCGGCGGGTCAGCTCCACGTCCAGTCCGGTGAGCTCCTCGAGCACTCCCGTCCTCTCCTCGTACTGGTAGGGATACCAGAAGTACCAGGCGTTGCTGATCACGGGGAGATCCGGCTCGGCCGGGGGAAGGCGGTCGGCGGTCGCGGGCTCCCCGGCGGCGAGCGGGCCCGTGGGAACGAGGGCGAGCAAGAGCCAGAGGAGGAGGAGGAGTGATCTCTGCGGGCCGGGAGGGGTCGCTACCCGGGGGTGGCGGCACTCCCCGCGGAGGGATCGTCCTTTCTCATGTGGTGCGCTCACGGGAAGCCTTCCTGCCGCCGGACAGGACGAAGAACAGATTGGGGAGTTGCACGAAGCGGCCGAGCAGCCGGCAGAAGAAGACCCCGGCCATGGTGCCGACCACGCCCCAGCCGATGACCGCGTCGCTGAGTTGGGTGAGGTTCAGGTAGAGGTAGAGCCCGAGGAGTCCTCCCCAGAGGAGGGCCCACTCGGCGTAGGGGGCCCCGCTGAAGGCGGTGATCTTTTCCTTGCGGGCGGCGATGTCCCGGAGGACGCCCCCGCCGGCCGCGTTGATCACCGCGAAGATCGGCACCCACAGCCAGATCGGCTCGACCCGCGCGAGGAGGGCCCCGAAGACCCCGACCACCGTGAAGGCGGCCAGGCCGAGGGCATCGGTGACGAGGAAGTAGAAGTTCTGTTGGGTGCGGGAGCGGATGGGAGCGGGGACGATGCGGTTGAAGAAACCGCCGATCCGGTCCGCCGCGAGGCGGTTGAGGAGATAGCCGAGGAGGACGATCCCGATGACGGCGAGGGTGGTGGTGGCGTCGCTGAGCACGCTGATCCGACCGCTCCCGGAGAGCACCTCCCGCAGGGCGGTCCCCCCGAAGCTGGGCAGGAAGGCGAAGACGAAGGCGGCCAGCAGGGTGGACCGCAGCTGGATGGCGAGGAGGACTCCGGACAGGGCGAAGGCGAGGTGGCCGATGATCTTGGCGGCCTTGAAGGCGGGGGTTTCCACGATGTTGCGGAAGATGACCGGGAGGAGGTAGCGGCCCACGAGGTTCCGGTAAGCGGGGGTGCCCACGAAGCCGGCGATCGCCTCGTTGAACTCGTCCACCACCTCGGGGGATACCGTGGCCTTCGAGAACATCAGGTGGAGGGGCATGGCGATGCCGAGCGGGACCGCCTCGACGCTCTTGGAGACGCCCAGCTCGGTGACGATGCTCGCCCCCACCGCCCGGTCGGCGAGGAAGCCGTCGACCCTCCCCTCGAGGAGCAGGCGCAGGCTCTGCTGGTCGTCCGGGGTCTCCACGATGAGATCGGCGTTGGCGGGGTCCCGGATGAAGCGGTTCACCCGCGAATCGCCGTAGACATAGCCCTGGATCACCGCGAGCCTCTGGCCGTCCCGCCGCAGTTCCCGGAGCAACTGGTCGAGGTTCATGAAGTCCCAGGTGTGCTTCTGGCTCCGCAGGGTGAACAGGTAGTTCTGCTCAAAGCGGTAGGGCTCCGAGTAGTAGACGAACTCCGCCCGCTCCTCCGTGAAGGTCGCGCCCGCGGCGATGTCGAGTTCCCCCGTTCGGAGGGATTCGACATGCTGCTGCCACGGCACTCTCTCGTAGGCGACCGTTCGTCCGGTCCGGGAGGCGAGTTCCCGGACAATTTCCACATCCATCCCGGTCACCCGGTGCAAACCGCGTCGACTCTCCTCGTACTGGTACGGATACCAGAAATACCACCCGTTCTCGAGGATGCGATCTTCGGCCGGGGTCGCCGCGCGGGTCTCCGCGGAGCCCGCCGCGAGGAACAGGCCGAGGAGAACGGATGCCGCGAGGATCGGGAGCGGGGAGGGCGCGCTGCGCATCGTTCGGGGAGGGGCCACAAGCCGGGAGGGGTGGGGCAGGCGGATGAAGGCTCCGGGTGAGTGTACGCGCGGGAGGACTTCCCGCACGGCGGATTGCAAGGCCGGTTTGTGGCGTGGTCAAGGTTCGTTCCGTCCGGGAATCCCTCCGGCCCTTTGACCGCGCGGGAGCCCGGGGCTTTCTTCTCCCTTATGGAATCGCGCGACCTCACCTCCGCCCCGCCCCCGGCTTCCTCACCTCCGCCCCCGCCCACCCGCGGCGTCGGTCACCTCCTCCGCTGGTTCCTCGTCCCCCTCGTGGCGTTTCCGGTCTTCTTCGTGGTGTTCACGGGACTGAGCGTCGGGAACCTGCTCCTCGACCAGGAGGTGCTCAAGCCGACGATCGGGCTACCCGCGCCGGGATCGGCGGGAGCGGTGGCCAAGATGATCGCGGAGACTGTCCTCATCGGGGGCGTGGCGGCGTTCCTCATGGTGCGGGTGGCCGGGCGCCTGGCTCCCTCCGCCGGGAACCGGGCCGCCCTGACCTTCGCCGCGTTTGGCGGGCTCTTCGGGCTCTACCAGTTGGTCGCCGCGTTCACGGACCTCGCGGTGGGCTCCCTCTGGCTGGCCATCGGGTTGATCCTCGGGTCCGCCCTCGGCCTGGGCGGGCGCCGGGTGCAGGCCCGCCGGGAGCGGCGGGCCCTCCGGTGAATCGGGCCGGCGGGTCCCGGACGGGGCGAGGTCCGCGCGAACCGCGGGGCCCGGTCCCGCGGGCGGTGGGTGGGGGCGTGGGAAGGGCTCCCGCCTGCCATGAATCCGCACCGGACCGTCAGAATCTTTCGTCCCGCACCACGGAGCACTCGCTCACGCTGACCACGCCGCGGTGGGTCTCGAGAACGGCGAAGGCGGCCTCGAGGACAGCGTCGGCGCGTTCCTTCCGGGTGATGCAGAGGACGGTGACCATCCCCGCGGCGAGGGAGACCTGGCCTTCCCGGGTCCAGGATCCCGAGCGTCCCCGGCCGCCGAGCACGGGCAGCACGGTGTAGCCGGTCACCCCGGCCCGGTCGAGGGCCCGGCAGAGCCGCTCCTGCAGGGGGGACTCGATCACGATCTCGATGCGTTGGGCGGGTTCGGTGTGCATGGCGGGGTGGTGGGGCGGGGGAGAGGGAGTTGCGGGGCGAGGGAGGGGTGGTTCAAGTACCTCCGCCGACGGCCTGGGCTGCCGCGAGGTAGAGGGGGATGCCGAGGAGGAGGTTGAAGGGGAAGGTGATGCCGAGGGAGAGGGTCAGGTAGATGGAGGGGTTCGCCTCGGGAAGGGCCACCCGCATGGCCGCGGGCACCGCGATGTAGGAGGCGGAGGCGGAAAGGGTCATGAGCAGGGTCGTGCCCCCCACGGAAAGCCCGAGGAGCTGGCCCAGCCCGAGGGCGAAGGTCGCCCCGACGAGGGGCATCAGCCCACCGAAGAGGAAGAGCCCGGGCCGGAGGAGGCCGGCGCTCTGCCGGAGCCCGCGCCCGGCGACCAGTCCCATGTCGAGGAGGAAGAGGCAGAGCACGCCCTGGAAGGGAACGCTCAGGAAACCCTCCACTTTTTCCATCCCCTCCGGACCGGTGATCCAGCCGATGAGGAAGGAGCCGAGGAGGAGGACGATCGAGCCGTTGAGGAGGACCTCCCGCCAGAGCCCGTTGCCACCGTTCCCCGCCCGCGCATGCCCGCTCCGCGCGGCGAGGGCCAGCGCCGACACGATGGCGGGGGCCTCCATGACGGCGGCCACCGCCACCAGGTAGCCCTCCGCGGCCACTCCCTGCTCCCGAAGTACGGAGCTCGCCGCCACGAAAGTGACGATGGAGATGGAGCCGTAGTGGGCGGCCGAGGCCGCCGCGTCGATTCCGCTGAGGGCGGTCAGCCGCCGCAGCAGGAAATAGGCGACGAAGGGCAACAGGAAGGAGAGCCCGAGTCCGGTGAGCAGGCTGAGCACGAGGCGCGCGTCCACCCCGTGCCCGGCCACGCTCACGCCGCCCTTGAACCCGATCGCGAAGAGGAGGTAGAGCGACATGGCCTTGGCCATGGCCTCGGGCACGGACAGGTCCGACCGGAGGAAGGCGGCGGCCACCCCGAGCACGAAGCAGAGGATGATCGGCGAGAGGAGATTGCTCGCGGCGAGGCTGAAAAAATCGGGCATGGCGGGCAGGGGTCCCACAAAGACTGCCTTTCCCGCGCAATGGGAAGGGAAAATGCTTTTCCCGGACGAGGGAAAGCACCCACCGTGGTCGGAAAGAACCATGGCAAATCCCAAGAAAACCCCGTCCGAGATGTTCCGGCGGTCCATCCACGAGGGGATCGAGGCCATCGAGCGCAAGCGCGGTGCCCTCCTCGGCTTGGCGGCCCGCATGCTCGAGGAGATCGGCGAGCGCGAGGGGGCGGAGTTGCTGCGCAACGGCCGCGCGGCGGACGACCCGGCCCGCGAGTTGTCCGTGAAGGGGGTCCAGGCCCTTTCCCTCTCCTTCCAGATCCTCAATCTCGTCGAGGAATTCGTGGCCAACGAGGCCCGCCGGATCCGGGAGTCCACCCCGGGCATGCCGGCGGAGGCGGGCCTCTTCGCCTTCTACCTGGGCCGGCTGCGGGAGTCCGGGCTCTCCCCCCGCCGGCTCCGGGCGGTCCTCCGCGAGACGGTCGTCGAGCCGGTCTTCACCAAGCATCCCACCGAGGCCAAGCGCTGGCCGGTCCTCGGGCTCCATCGCGAGCTCTACCAACTCCTCCCGGAGCTGGGGGAGGATTCGGCGGGCTTTTCCGCACGGCGGGCGGAGGAGCGGGCGAGGGCGGTGCTGGAGCGGCTCTGGCGGACGGGCGAGATCTTCTTCCAGAAGCCGGGCATCGGTGACGAGCTGGACAACCTGCTCTTCTACCTGCAGGAGGTCCTGCCGGAAGCGGTCGCCGGGATGGACCGCCGCCTCCGGGACGCGTGGTGGACGACGGGCTGCGGGGACGCCCGCGAGGAGCCACCCCTGCCCCGGATCTCCTTCGGCACCTGGGTGGGCGGGGATCGCGACGGTCACCCGCTGGTCACCGCCGAGGTCACCGCGGAAACGCTGGTCCGCCTCCGCGAGGCCGCCCGACGGGTGCTCGACGGGGAACTCCGGGTCCTCGAGGACTCCCTGCGCTTCGCCACGGACGCCCAACCGCTGCCCGCCTTCCTCCGGAAGGCCCTCCGGGCCCGTACCGGCGGGGCGCTCCCCGGGGAGCCGTGGCGGGCCTGGATCCGCTCGCTGCGCGAGCGGCTGGCCCCGGATCACCCCGAGGCCTACGCCCGGCCGGAGGAGCTCGCCGACGATCTCCGCCTGCTCGGCAAGGCGCTCCGCGAGGTGCGGGGTGGGGAGCTGGTGCGCCAGCTGGTCGACCCGGTCCTCCGCCAGGTCGAGGTCTTCGGCCTCCACCTCGCCCGGCTCGATGTCCGCCAGAACAGCGCCTACCACGAGCGGGCCTTCGCCCAGATCCTCGAGGCGGCCGGCCTGGAGGAGGGCAAGGGTTTCCTTGGCTGGGGAGAGGAGGAGCGCCACGCCTTCGTCGAGGCGGAGCTGCAGAGCCCGCGTCCGTTCCTGCAGCCGTGGACGGAGGTGGGCGCGGAGGCTTCCGGGGTGCTCGACTGCTACCGGGTGCTCACCTCCCATCTCGACCGCCATGGCCGGGCGGGGTTGGGCTCGCTGATCGTCAGCATGACCCGCTCCCTCACCGATCTTCTCATGGTCTACCTGCTCGGCCGGGAGACCGGGCTCACCCGGGGGGCCACCGGAGAACTCACCGCCCGCCTCCCCGTGGTGCCCCTTTTCGAGACCCTCGACGACTTGGAGCGCGCCCCGGGCATCCTCGACGCCTTCCTCCGCCACCCGGTCACCCGCCGCAGCCTGCAGGCCATCGCCGCGGAGGATTCGCAGTACCGCTCGGCCCGCGGCCAGCCGGTCCAGCCGGTTATGATCGGCTACAGCGACAGCAACAAGGACGGCGGGATCGTCGCCTCCCAGTGGGCCCTCTACCGCGCCCAGCGAGAGCTGCTGGCGGTCGGCCGGAAGCACGGGGTGGTCCTCCGCTTCTTCCACGGGCGCGGGGGCACGGTCGGCCGCGGGGCCGGGCCCACCCACCGCTTCGTGGAAGCCCTCCCCTTCGGCGCCCTCAAGGGGGGGCTGCGGCTCACCGAGCAGGGCGAGGTGATCGGGCAGAAGTTCAACAACCGGGAGACGGCGTCCTGGAACCTGGAGCTGCTCACCGCCGGGACCATGGCCGTGACCGCCGAGGACCCGCACCCGGCCATCGATGCGGCCACCGAGGAACGGGTCCAGGCCCTCGCCGACCGCAGTCGGCAGGCCTACCGGGAGTTGCTGGAGACGCCGGACTTCCTCTCCTTCTACCGCCAGGCCACCCCGCTCGATGTCCTCGAGCACAGCCGGATCGGTTCCCGCCCCTCCCGCCGCACGGGCACGAGCACCCTCGCCGACCTCCGCGCGATCCCCTGGGTCTTCAGCTGGAACCAGTCCCGCTTCTACCTCCCGGGATGGTACGGGGTCGGCTCGGGCTTTGCCCGGCTCCGCAAGGAACGGCCGGACGACTACGAGGCGCTCCGTGCGGGGGTCGGTGCGTGGCCCTTTCTCCGCTACCTGCTCTTCAATGTGGAGGCCAGCCACGCCAGCGCTTCCCCCGACCTCATGCGGGAGTACGCGGCCATGGTCGAGGAGGGCACGGTGCGCGAGCGCTTCCTCGGCCGGATCGAGACGGAGTACCGGCGCACCGGTCGGGAGTTGAAAACTTTGCTGGGCGGTAACCTCGCCGAGCGACGCCCCCGCTTCCTCGAGACGCTCCGCGCCCGCGACCACGGGCTCCAACGGCTCCACCGCGAGCAGATCCGCCAGCTCCAGGCCTGGCGGGCCGCCCTCGCCGCCCGCCGCCGGCGCGAGGCCGACCGGCTCCTCGGGGAGATCCTCTACACGATCAACGCGATCGCCGCCGGTCTCCGGACGACGGGATAAGGGGACGGCCGGCGGGGCCGGCACGACGACGCGGGTGGCGAGCGGGTGGGCTCCGCGCGGGTGTGCGGGGAAGTGCGGGTGTGTGGGTGCGGATGCGGGCGGAGGGTGTCGGTGTGGGGTGCGGGCGTGGGCATGGGCGGCGGAGCGGGAACGGGAGCGGGAGCCGGGCGGGGCGGGGTGGTCGGCCGGGGACCCAGGCGGATCGCTCCGGGTGGGGAGGGGCCGAACCGGTCCGGGCAGGCGGAGGGGCGGGACAGGAGAAGGGGGGCGAAGACGGGGGAGAGAGGGGTGGGGGTGGAGCGGGGGAGGGGTTATTCGATGCAAGGGTCGATTTTAGTCTTGCGCGGAAACCGCGCAGACCCCTAGATGTAGGGTCGTCCGAACCTTCTGTACCCCACATCTAGTGTTTCTTGCCGCCATGCAGTCCCCATCCACCCGAATTCCCTCCTCTGTGGCCCCGGTGCGCCGACGGGATGGCGCGAGGGTCCCCTACGACCGCGCCCGCATCGTGGCGGCTCTTGCCCGGGCGGGAGCCGCCGCCGAGGCCTTTGGGGCAGGGCGGGCGGCGGAGCTCGCCGCGCGGGTGGAGGAGCGACTGGCCGGGAGGGAGCGGGTCGATGTCGAGGCGATCCAGGACGAGGTCGAGGAGGTCCTCCTCGACCACGGGGAGACCGCCGCGGCGCGTGCCTACATTCGCTACCGGGAACAGCACCGCCTCCTCCGCGAGGACCGGCGCTCGGTCGTGGCGGTGGAGACCTCCGTGAACGAGTATCTCCACCGGGAGGACTGGCGGGTACGGGCCAACGCCAACCAGGGCTACAGTCTCGGCGGGTTGATCCTCAACCTCTCCGGGAAGCTGATCGCCAACTACTGGTTGAACCACGTGTACGCGCCGGAGATCGGGGGCGCCCACCGCGAGGGCGACCTGCACCTCCACGACCTCGACATGCTCAGCGGCTACTGCGCGGGCTGGTCCCTGCGCACGCTCCTCCGGGAGGGGCTCAACGGGGTGCCGGGCAAGATCGATGCGGGTCCGCCGCGCCACCTGCACTCGGCCATCGGCCAGATGGTCAACTTCCTCGGCACTCTCCAGAACGAGTGGGCCGGTGCCCAGGCTTTTTCCTCCTTCGACACCTACTTGGCCCCCTATGTGCGCGCCGACGGATTGGCGTATGCGGAGGTGCGGCAGTGCCTGCAGGAGCTGATCTTCAACCTGAATGTTCCCTCCCGCTGGGGCACGCAGACTCCCTTCACCAACCTGACCTTCGACTGGACCTGCCCGGAGGATCTCCGCGACGAGGTGCCGGTGATCGCGGAGGAGGAGCAGCCTTTCCGCTACGGCGACCTCCAGCCCGAGATGGACCTGATCAACCGGGCGTACATGGAGGTCATGACGGAGGGGGATGCGCTCGGCCGGGTCTTCACCTTTCCCATCCCGACCTACAACATCACCCGCGACTTTCCCTGGGAGAGCGAGAATGCGGACCGGCTGTTCGCGATGACGGCGAAGTACGGGCTGCCCTATTTCCAGAACTTCCTCAACTCCGACCTCCGGCCGAACATGATCCGGTCGATGTGCTGCCGCCTGCAACTCGACCTGAACGAGCTGCTCAAGCGGGGGAACGGGCTCTTCGGGTCGGCGGAGCAGACGGGGTCGCTCGGGGTGGTCACGGTGAACTGTGCCCGCCTCGGCTATCTCCACCGGAACGACGAGGCCGGGCTGTTCGCCGCCCTCGACCGTCTCCTCGCCCTCGGCCGGGACAGTCTCGAGGCCAAGCGCAAGACGATCCAGCGCCTGATGGACGAGGGTCTCTTCCCCTACACGCGCCGCTACCTCGGCACGCTCCGCAACCACTTCTCCACGCTCGGCGTGAACGGGATCAACGAGATGGTGCGCAACTTCAGCGGCGACCGGGACGACCTCACCACGGCGCCGGGCCACGCCCTCGCGGTGCGCCTGCTCGACCGGGTGCGCGCCCGCATGGTGGAGTTCCAGGAGTCGACGGGGCATATGTACAACCTCGAGGCGACTCCCGCGGAGGGGACGACCTACCGCTTTGCCCGGGAAGACCGGAAGCGCTTCCCCGGGATCCTCCAGGCGGGCACGTCGGAAAACCCCTACTACACCAATTCCTCCCAGCTGCCGGTCGGATTCACCGAGGACCCCTTCGAGGCCCTCGCCCGCCAGGACGAACTCCAGCGCAAGTACACGGGCGGCACCGTGCTCCACCTCTACCTGGGCCAACGGGTGTCCAGTGCCGACGCCTGCCGGAAGCTGGTCCGCCGGGCCCTCGAGAACTTTTCCCTGCCCTACCTCACGGTCACCCCGACCTTCTCCATCTGCCCGCGCCACGGCTATCTCGAGGGCGAGCACGAGTACTGCCCGCATTGCGATGCGGAGCGCCTCGCCGCCAAACGCCGGGAGTGGGCCGGGGCGGAGGGGGTCCGGGCGTAAGGGGAGGGAGAGGAAGGAACCGCCGGATTTTGACCAGAACCCCAACAGAACCAAGCCCTCCCAACATGAAACAAGCAAGCAATCCCCCCGCCGGCGAACCCCCCCGCCTCGATCCCTCCGAGCGCCAGCCCTGCGAGGTCTGGACCCGGGTGATGGGCTACCACCGTCCGGTCTCCAGCTTCAACGCGGGCAAGCAGGCTGAGCACCGCGAGCGGAAATTCTTCCGCGCGGAAACTCGCTGACGCACACAACGCAGGAAGGGGCGCCTCCTCCGGCCCGCCGCAAAGGGGCCGGGGGAGGGCGCCCGCTGCCGGCCCGCATGCCCCCCTCCCCGCAGGCTCCCCCCGACGCGCTCCGCATCGGCGGATGGGAACCGCTCTCCCTGGTCGATTGGCCCGGCCAGCTCGTCGCCGTGCTCTTTCTCCAGGGCTGCGGTTGGCGCTGTCGCTACTGTCACAACCCGGACCTGATCCCCCGGCGAAGTCCGGCGAGGATTCCCTGGGAACAGGTCGAGGCCTTTCTCGCCCAGCGCGAGGGTCTCCTCGATGGCGTGGTGTTCAGCGGGGGAGAGCCCTTGCTCCAGGCGGGAGCGCTCGCCACCGCCATCGACGGGGTGCGCGCCCGCGGGTTCCGGGTCGGCCTCCACACGGGCGGACCCCATCCGCGCCTGCTGGAGAACCTTCTCCCCCGGCTGGATTGGGTGGGGCTGGATGTGAAGGCACCCTGGAATCACTACGAGGCGGTCGCCGGGCGCGACCAGGGACACCGCACGCGGGAAAGCCTCGCCCGCCTGATCGGTTCGGGGGTCGGGTACGAGGTACGCACGACCTGGCACCCGAGCCTGCTCTCTCCGCAGGACCTGCAGGCGATCGCCCGCCAACTCGAGGTGGCCGGTGTCCGCCGCTGGGTCCTCCAGCGCTTCCAGCCCCACGGTTGCCGCGATGCACGACTCTGCGCCGAACCGGTCGGCTCTCCCCCGCTCGAAGCCCTCGCCGGGAACAAACTCGCGCTGGAGGTGAGGGGATAGGGTCGCGAGGGGAGGGGTGAGAGGATGGGGTCGAGGGGAGGAGGTGAGGGGTGAGGGTCGAGGGGAGAGGGGTGAGGGTCGAGGGGTGAGGGGGGGGGGGTGAGGGGCGCGCGCCCGGGCGGTTTCCCTCTCGCGGGTCGGCCCCGTTGCTACCGAACCCCACGAAGCGGGTTTCGGTCGGGGTTCCCGGACACGCCGGCCCACTTTTCCGTTGCCATTCGGTCTCCGCGGAGATTGGTTGAGGAGTCGTTTGCCCGGTAGCTCAGCGGTAGAGCAGGTGGCTGTTAACCACTTTGTCGCTGGTTCGATCCCAGCCCGGGCAGCCATTTCACTCCACGGGGAGTGGGAGAGTTTTGCTTGGGTTATTTCCTCCTTTCAGAAGGAGGGGGTGGATGAGTCGGCCCGGGGGAAACGGGAAGCCCGAATCTGGCGCCGGCTTCGGGAGGATTGTCGTCGGGGTGAGAGGGTGGGAAGAAGGGGAAGGAAGTCTCCGGGAGGGGGGAGTCGGATGCGAACCGCTGGGGGGAGACGATCGCGCTGCCGGGAGATCGGCGGTTGGGTGGGCTCTGTTTACTAGTGTGGGGAGGGTGAGGGGGACGGGAGGGCGATTGAGCGGTAGAGTCCCGGCGGGCCGGGAGGAATCAATGGGCCGCTGGTTCGATCCCGGCCCGGGTAGCGATTGGATGCTTCGGGGAGTGGGAGGCGCCTCGTTTGGGCATTGCCCTTCATTGAGAGGGAGGGGGGTGGATGAGTCGGCCCGGGGGAAAGCGGGAGGCGCGAATCTGGGGACGGCTTCGGGGGGTTGGCGTCGGGGCGAGAGGAAGGGGAAGGCCCGAAGGAAGTCTCCGCGAGGCGGAAGTCGGATGCGAACCGCTGGGGGGAGACGATCGCGTTGCCCGGAGACCGGCGGTGGGTGGGTCCTGTTTTCCAGGGCGCGGAGGGTGAGGGGGACGCGAGGGCGATTGAGCGGTAGAGTCCCGGTGGGCCGGGAGGAATCAATGGGTCGCTGGTTCGATCCCGGCTCGGGCAGCCATCGGATGCTTCGTGGAGTGGGAGTCGCATCGACGGGAAATTTCCCTTTCTCGCGAGGTAGCGCGCGGGCGAGCCGGTCCGGGGGAAACGGGAAGCAGCCGAATCTGGCGCCGGCTTCAGGAGGATTGTCGTCGGGGCGAGAGAAGGGGAAGGCAGGAAGGAAGTCTCCGCGAGGCGGAAGTCAGATACGAACCGCTGGGGGGAGACGATCGCGTTACCGGGCGGTCAGCGGTGTTTGGGCCCTGTTTTCCGGGGCGGGGAGGGTGAGGGACGGGAAGGCGATCCCGAATCACCCCGCTTTCTCCTTCACCTGAAGTCCGCTTTCTCGTGAGGACACCGACTCCAGGCCAATGGAGTGGGCTGTTCCCGGGTGGTTTCTTCGTCGGGGTTTCCGCGACGACAGTCACGGTCCTCGGACTCTCCTTTTTCCCGCACAAAGTCGCCTTGCCCCCTGAAACCCGGCCGTGGTCCGCTGGCATGCCCGGGAGAAGTTTTCCTTCGTTGCGGGTTCGGGCAGATTCGTTCTCTGCTCACCGCCATCCACCGAGCCCGCACGCCCCGCCTTCACCTTCCCCCATAAAGCTTCCGTCCCTGGCGACCGAGCTTCCAAGGAGCGATCTAGGAGTTCGGGAAACGCGACCGGGTGAGTCAGGCTTCCTCGCGGTGCCACGGGAGGGAATGCCGTTGGTGGAGGTGAAAGCGTCGAGTGTGGAGAAAACATCGATGAGCCAGGGGAGTCGGTTGGTCCACCACTTGGGCCCTCCAGGGCTTGAGGATGGCTCGATCCGGGCGGGTGCCCCAAGGGGTCGTTTGCGGCTTCCCTACGCCTTCGTGGCGGAACGGCCGCGGCACCCGTCCCACGCCCTACCACTCCTCCAGAAAAAGGATCTCTCCCATCCGGCACCGAAAACACCCTCCCGCCAAGGCCCCCTTCGCACCCCCAATAAGCCCCGTCCCCGCCTCCCAAGCGCCCGTCCTCCCCCCGCTCCCAGACACCCCCCCCTTCCTCCCCCTCCGAAAACGGATCCCACGGAACGCTCCCCAAAAAACGGCAATTTCCCTCTACTGAGGGCTTTTGTAGGCTATGTCCCTTTTAATCAGCTTGACGAGGGAGCTCTTCCCCTATGGAATTCCCTGTACCATGCGAATGAGTCGTTACAAGGTGCCATGGTCGGGGGTGTACTACGTGCGCAGCGAGCTGACGGACGGGCTGTTGGGGTGGACGGCGGGGGAGCGAGAGGTGTTCCTGTCGATGGTGCGTCGGGTGGGGGAGTTCTGCGGGGTGGGGCTTTTGGAGGGGGTG
>CAJXLM010000035.1 GCA_913056175.1 uncultured Opitutia bacterium
TTTCGTCCATACCTACAACTACTATCACCGCCATAGCGCCCTGCGCTTCGTGACCCCGGCCGAGAAGCACTCCGGCGAGGACAGGGCGATCCTCCGCCGGCGCAAGAAACTCTACGAGAACGCCCGGAAACACCGGCCCGACCGGTGGTTCCGCAAAACCACCCGCAACTGGAACCCTGTTACCTTCACCTCCCTCAACCCCATCGATCCCAAAACCCTCGAAAAAACCCTCAAGAAATCAGCCTGAGATCCCCGACAACTCACTTGACGGTCACCGGGTGGGGTTTGCTTTTTCGGGGAGTGGCGAATGATCCCGTGGGAAGGTGGGTGGGCGCGCTCAACCGACGGGTTTGCTGGAAAGGGTCTCGGCATCAGCGGACGGGAGCGGATTCCAGCAGGCAGCGAGGGTACCGGTGGGACCGCCTTCGAGTGCTGGTGGGTGGGTGCGGCACTTGGGCAGCCGGCGGGGACAGCGGTTGGCGAAGGCGCAACCGGCGGGCGGGTTCGTGGGATCGGGTAATTCCGCGGGCTTGGTTTCGGCCCGAATGTGTCGTTGGCCAAGGCGGGGAGCGGAGCGCATGAGAAGCTCCGTGTAGGGATGGCGGGGCGCTTGGAAGAGATGACGTCGGTCGCCGAGCTCCACCACCCTGCCGAAGTACATGACCGCCACCTTGTCGGAAACATTTTCGACCACGCTCAAGTCATGACTGATGAAGAGATAGGTGAGCCCGAGTTGTTCGCGGAGGCGGGAAAGGAGGGTGAGCACCTGGGCTTGCACGGAAACATCCAAGGCAGAGACCGGCTCATCGAGGACCAGGTACCGGGCTTCCGCGGCGAGGGCCCTGGCGATGGCCACCCGCTGGGCCTGGCCACCGGAAAGTTCGTGCGGGTACCGGGGGAGGAAATCCCGGCGGAGGCCGACGGCCTCCATGAGCTCGGCGAGCCGTTCCCGGCGGCGACCCGCGTCGAGTCCGACGAGTCGGCGGAGGGGGGCTTCGAGGGCGTGCTGGAGGGTCTTGCGGGGGTTCAGGGAGGAACCGGGATCCTGGAAAACATACTGGATTTGCCGGGCGCGCTCGCGTCGGTCCCAACGGCCACGAGTCCTCACCTCCTTCCCACCGAGGCGAATCTTGCCGGAGGTCGGCTCGTCCAGACCCACCAGCAGGCGGGCGAGCGTCGACTTTCCGCAACCCGTTTCGCCGACAATCCCAAGAGTGTCCCCCTCGGCCACGTCGAGAGATACATCGAGGAGCGCGTGGACGGCCGGGCGGTGTCGGCCCGTGAAGGTCGTGCCGCCTCCAAAGATCCTCGTGAGCTTTGTCGTGGAGATCGCGGTCATGCTTCGCTCCAGAGCGGTTTCCGGCAGCGCGCGGCTCGGTCCCTGCCGATGTTCTCCAGGGCGAGTTCCCCCCGACGGCACTGGTCCTCGGCGAAGGGGCAGCGGTCGGCGAAGTGACAACCCGCGGGCAGCTCGTCGACCGCTGGTGGCAGGCCCGGGATTGCCTCGACTTTCCGGTCGGACTCCCCGAGGACCGGGACGCATTCGATCAGCTTTGCCGTGTAGGGGTGGGCCGGAGCGCTCAGTACCTCCTCGGTCGGACCCTGCTCGACAATCCGGCCCGCGTACATGACGGCCACCCGGTCGCACAGTTCGGAGACCACGCCAAAATCGTGGGTGATGAAGAGGACCGCGGAGTTTTGTTCCGCGGCGAGGCTCCGCAGCAGTTCGAGAATCTGTGCCTGGACGGTCACATCGAGCGCGGTGGTCGGCTCATCGGCCACCACCAAATCCGGGCGATTGGCGAGAGCCATGGCGATGCAGACTCTCTGGCGCATTCCCCCCGAGAGCTCGTGGGGATAGGCCCGCATCCGTTGCTGGGCGCCGGGAATCTGCACTTTTTCCAGCAACTCCACCGCGCGTTGTCGGGCCTTTCCGCTGGAGAGGTCCTGGTGGGTGTGCAAGGCCTCCACGAGCTGGTCGCCCACCGGGAAGAGCGGATGCAAGGTACTGAGCGGATCCTGGAAGATGTAGGAGACCCGTCCTCCACGCAGCTGGCGGAGTTCCCGAGCGGATAAACCGAGAGTGTCCCGTCCTGCAAAACGGATCTCCCCGCCCACAATGATTCCCGGTGGGGTGGGGACCAGGCGGAGAAGCGAAAGGGCCGTCACGGACTTCCCGGAGCCCGACTCTCCGACGAGGCCCAGTCGCTCACCCGGGTGAAGCACGAGGTCGACCCCTCCGACCGCCCGGTGAATCCGGTCGCCCTGATGGAATTCGGTTTGCAGACCGGCCACCGACAGCAGGGGATCCGGGCCCTCGCTCCCGTCCGCGCGGTCCGCCGGGCGATCCCGCTGCACGGCGGTGGCGGCAACCGGCGCGGTGAGGGCACCGGCTTTCAATCGCGGATCCAGATAATCGCGAACCCCGTCGCCCAGGAGGTTCACGCTGATGACCAGGAGGAAGATCATCACGCCCGGAATGATGGAGACATGAGGTGCCGTGAAGAGGAGCTTGCGTCCCTCGCCGAGCATCGAACCGAGATCAGCCTGGGGCGGCTGGGCGCCGAGGCCAAGGAAGCTGAGTCCGGCCGTTTCCAGGATCATCCATCCGAGCGTCGTGCTCATGGTGACCACGATGGTGGGCCAGACGCTCGGCAGGATTTCCCCGAACAGGAGGGTGGCGGGCCGCGCGCCGGAGAGCCGGGCCGCGGCCACGAATTCCCGGCGGGCGAGGCCGAGGGTGACCCCGCGGATATTGCGGGCAAAGAACGGGATATTGACGACGGCGATGGCGTAGAGGGCATTGAGGAGGCCCGGCCCGAGAACCGCCACAATCGTGAGCGCGAGGAGGATGTAGGGAAAGGCCATGACCAGGTCGATACTCCGCATCAGGAGGTTATCGACGCGACCTCCGGCGTACCCGGCCACGAGGCCGATGAGCGACCCGAAGAAGGCCGCGACGAGGGTGGCACTCACTCCGACCGCGATGGATACGCGGGAGCCCCAGAGGAGCCGGGAGAGCAAGTCGCGGCCAAGATGGTCCGTGCCGAGCCAATGTCCCGGCGTACCCGGCGGCAGGAGACGGTCGGCGGGGGCGGTGGCATCCGGGTCGGGCAGCGGCAGCAGCGGGGTCAGCAGGGCGACGAGCAGGAGGACCGCCAACAGGACGAGGCCAAAAGCGGCCAGCCGATTGCGCACCAGCAGGCGAAGGCCGGAGCGGCCGCCGGGTTTGGGGCGGACCGTTGGGGTGGAAACGGCGTCCATCACCGCAGCCGGGGATCCAGCAGGGCTTGGAGGATATCAGCGGCGAGGTTGAAGAGCACGTAGCTGACGGCGACGACGAGGACCCCACCCTGGACCAGCAGGAGGTCGCGGGTGGAAATCGCGTTGACGAGCATCCGGCCGATGCCGGGCCATTGGAAAACCGTCTCGATGTAGACGGCACCACCGATGACAAAGCCCGCCTGGATTCCGAGCACCGGAATCACCGTGACCAGGGCGGCCTTGAAGGCATGGCGGTAGATCACCCGGCGTTCTGGTACCCCCTTGGCCCGGGCCGTGCGGATGTAGTCCTGGCGGAGCACCTCGAGCATGGCCGTGCGCGTGAGTCGGGCGATGACGCCGGTCGCCACGACGGCGAGGGTCACCGCGGGCATGGCGAGATGGCGCAGCAGGTCCGGGAGGTCGCCACCGCCGTACGCCGCATACATGCCGGAGGCGGGCAACCACTGGAGGTGCACCGCGAAGAGCATGATCATGAGCAGCCCCAACCAGAAGGAGGGCGTGGAGATTCCCACCAGGACGACCAGGGTGACGATCCGGTCGGTCCAACGAAATTGGCGGACCGCGGCGACCACTCCGGCGAGCAGTCCGAAGAAAGCGCAGAGGAGAAGGGCGGACCCGGCGAGGATCAGGGTGGCACCGAACCGTTCGAACACCTCGTGGGCCACCGGTCGGTTCAGGGCGTAGCTGCGTCCGAGGTCGCCCTGGAGGAGATTGCCCGCCCAGATGAGGTATTGCTGCGGGAGGGGTCGGTCGAGGCCGAGCTGCTCGTTCAGGCGGGCAACATTCTCGGGAGTGGCGTACGAGCCGAGGATGGCGGTGGCGGGGTCACCCGGGATCAGCGCCATCATCGCAAAGACGAGGATGGAGAGCCCCAATAAGATGGGGACGATGGCAAACAGCCGCTTGCCGAGGAACAACCACATGGAGGGGCACCGGGGAGCGGCCGAGGCGGCCGCTCCCCCTGTGCGGGTTAGGGCTTGGCGACGTCGTCGAGCAGCAGGAAGAAGGAGGGCTCGAGGCCAAATCCTTCCACTCGCTCGGAGGTCACCGCATTCTGTTTCCAGTTGGCAACAAAGGCCCACGGAGCGTCCTCGTGGACGATTTCCTGCATCTCGTAGTAGAGCCGCGCCCTCTCGTCACGGTCGGTCGAGCGCCGCGCTTGCTCGAGCAGGCGGTCCACCTCGGGATTCGAGTAGTAGCCGGAATTGAATCCTCCCTCCGCGGGGAAGGCTCCCGTGCGCAGGGTGAGAAAGGGGAGGGTATCGGGGTCATTGGTCATCCAGGCCATCTCCGCCATGTCCGCCTTGCCCTCGAGACCCGGATTCACCTTCCCCAGGAAAGTATTCCACTCGTAGGTCTCGATCTCGACCTCCAGCCCCACGGCCTCGAGGTCCGCCTGGATCGCCGTCCCCATGGCGATGGGGTCGAGCATTCCGGATCCGCCTTCCGTGACGTAGAACGTCAGCGACGCTCCCTCATACCCGGCCTCTTTGATGAGGTCGCGGGCCAACTCGGGGTCATAGGGATAAGGTTCGAGATCCTCGTTGTACGCCCAGGAAAAGGCGGGAGCAACCGGTCCGGCGGCCACCTCGGCCGTCCCCTGGAGGACGTTCTCGACGAGGGCCTGCTTGTCGATCGCGTAGTTGATCGCCTGCCGTACCCGTTGGTCCGAGGTCGGGCCTTCCTTCATGTTGAGGATGAGGAACCACACATGCGGGCCGACCTGTTCGTGGACCGAGTAGTCGGGACTACCGCTGAATCGGCCCAGCGCGTCCGGCGGTACTTCCACCATGAGGTCGATTCCGCCGGAAAGCATCTCCGCCACACGCGTGTTAGCGTCGGTGATCGGGCGGAAGACGACCGCCTCGAGTGGCGGTGCTCCCTCCCAGTAGTCGGGGTTGCGTTCCACCACGACGCGCTCATTCGCCCTCCATTCGCCGAATTGGAACGCACCCGTTCCCGACGGGTTGCGGCCGAATTCCTTGCCGTGCTCGCGGACCGCCGCCGGGGAGACGATCAGGCCAGTCGGGTAGGCGAGGTTGGAAAGAAAGGGTGCATACGGCTCGGCAAGGGTGAAGCGGACCGTGTTCGGGTCGAGTGCCTCGACATTGACAACCGAGCCGAAGAAGAAACTCAGCGGGAAGGGTCCGGTGTCGTGGTAGGGGTGCTCCTCGTCGAGCATCCGGTCGAAGGTGAAGACGACCGCGTCCGCGTCGAAGGGCGTGCCATCGTGGAAGGTGATCCCCTCCCGGAGATGGAAGGTGTACTCGGTGCCATCGTCAGAGATTTCCCAGCTCTCGGCGAGGGCGGGCTCGACCTCGAGGGATCCGGGTCGATAGCGAACGAGCCCATCGTAGAGATTCATGAGAATCCGAAAATCGTTCACCGCGGTCACCGTCTGCGGATCGAGCGACTTCGGTTCGGCGATCTGGGCGACGACGAGCACATTGGGAGGCGTCCGGGCCTCCGATGGTGTGGGTGGGACCATGAGGAAGACCAGGGCGAGGCCCAGTGCCGTGGCGAGGCGGCCCATGGCGGGGGGGAGGGGTTGCAGCATTTCCGGTTCCTTTCGGCTGAGGTGGTTTGGGGTTGCGAAGGCTAAGCTTCTCGAGGATATTCAAAATTCTTATGGCCTATTGCAAGCCTGCTTTGGGGAGGACCGTTTGCCGAAGTGTAGGGGCGGCCTCCTCTTTTGACGCATGAGGGGAGAGGGCCCTCCGGGCGGGGCGATCCCGGCCATCGATCTCGAGCGCTTGCGAGCCGACCTCGCCGCGGTGAATCTCATCGGGACGCTGGAGGGACAACCCGGCATCAACCGGGTCAGTTTCTCCGACGCGGACATGGCGGCTCGGGGTTGGTTGCGGCGACGCATGGAGGAGGCGGGCCTTTCCTCGAGGATGGATGAAGCGGGCAACGTCTTCGGGCGGTGGGAGGAGGGCGAGGGGCCGGCGGTATTGGCCGGTTCCCATCTCGACACGGTGCCGAACGGAGGTCCGCTCGATGGATCCCTGGGAGTGCTGGCGGCCCTGGAGAGCGTGCGCACCCTCCGGGAGGCGGGGTGGCGGCCGTCACGTCCGATCGAGGTGGTCTGTACCGCGGATGAGGAGGGCCGCTTCGGGGGAATGCTCGGCTCGGAGGCCATTACCGGAGCGTTGGAGCCCGCGTGGGTGCAGGCGGCCCGGGACGAGAACGGGATTCCGCTGACGGCCGCCCTGCGGGAGCAAGGACTCGATCCGGACCACCTAAGGGCGGCGGCCCGCGACCCGTCGGAGTTTTCCGCCTTTCTCGAGATCCATGTCGAACAGGGGCCAGTCCTGGAGCGGGCGGGCGCGAGCGTGGGGATTGTCGATGTGGTTTCCGGTTGTTTTCACTGGCAGGTCACCCTTTCCGGGGAGGCCAACCACTCGGGCTCCACCCCCATGGACCTGCGTCGTGACGCCTTCCGCGGTCTTGCTTCCTTCGGGGAAGGGATCGACGCAATCCTCGCCTCGGCCGGGACCGCGGAGGCCAAGCTGACCGTGGGAAAGGTTCGGCTGGAGCCGAATTTCCCGCACACGATTGCCGGGACTGCGGTATTTTCCCTCATTGGCCGGGATGTCGAGGAAGCCGGCATGCTCCGGCTGGCGGAGGCTTGTCGTTCGCGGCTCGATCGCGTTGCGCGGGAGCACCGGTTGGAGGTGTCCCTCCGCGAGCTGAGTTGGCTGGCTCCGGTTTTTCTCGACGCCGGTCTGGCCGAGCTCCTCCGCGAGGAGGCGGGGCGGTTGGGCCTTTCCTTCCGCACGCTTCCGTCGGGAGGCGGGCACGACGCGCAGACCTTTGCTTCGGTTACGAGGTCCGGCCTGATCTTCGTTCCCTCGGTCGGCGGAGTCAGCCACGCCCCGGAGGAATGGACCGAGTGGGCGGACATCGAGCGGGGCGCGAACCTGCTCACCGCCGCCCTCGCGCGGCTGGCCGGATGAGAAAATCCGGGGAGGGAGTCCCTTCGGTCGGGGACCGTCCGCGAGGGTGGGGCGCGCGGGAGTGAAGTGGGCCCGCCGCCCGACGCTTGGGTTCGCGGGTCCGCCCGCCGCACCCGGAGAGAGGAACGACATCGCCGGAGGGGGATGCGGCACCGCGGGCGGGGAGGAGCTGTGCCGTTGGTAAAGAGGGAGGGCGAGGATTCGCTCGCCGTACGGGCAGCCGTTCGGGGAATTCCCGTGATTCCACATCCCCCTTTGCCTCGGGCCTGTGCCCGCGTGGACAACGGGACCACGGGGCCCTGAGGGTGCCGGGTCGGCCCCCGTTGTGGGAGGGGCTCAGAACGGGGGGACCGGGGCGCGGCGGTATTGGGTGAAGGCGAGGAGGGCGAGGACCCCGAGGGCGGGGAGAAAGACGAGTTCCTTCGGGGGTCGATCCGCCGGAACCCGCCCGGAGAGAATCCGGACCGGTTCGGGGGCGTAGAAGTCGAAGGTGGTGCTGAGGGACCGGTCGGCGGGGCTCCCGAAGGCCGGTTCGTCGAGCCGGAGGAAACCGTCGGGGGTCCCTTCGGCGGTGAGCCCCTCGGCGCGGAGGCTGGCCTCGGGTCCGCCCGCGGTGGCCGGCACCCCGTAGACGAGGGTGCGCGGCTGCCCCGTGTCGAAGTCCGGTCCCTCCAGCTCCAGCCGGATCTCCTCGCCCGGCGGGGTGGCCTCGAAGGCGGCGAGGAGGGCTTCCCCCCGTCGTTCCTCGAAGGGCGGGGCGATCGGGTCCATGAAGAGTCCCGGCCGGAAGAGCATCAGCGCGAGGAGGAGCAGGAGGACTCGTTCCCACCAGCGGCAGGGGGCGAGAAAGTAGCCCTGGACGGCGGCGGCAAAGAGGAACATGGCGACCAGGGCGACCGCGAAGACCAGCACCGCCTGGAGCGGACCGACATCGATGAGGAGCAGGTCGGTGTTGAAGAGGAAGAGAAAGGGGAGGATGGCCGTGCGGATGTCGTAGGCGAAGCCCTGGACCCCCGTGCGGATCGGGTCGCCCCGACTGATGGCGGCGGCCGCGTAGGCGGCCAGCCCGACCGGCGGGGTATCGTCGGCGAGGATCCCGAAGTAGAAGACGAACAGGTGGACCGCGATCAGCGGGACGACCAGCCCGGCGGAGGCACCCACCGTAACGATGACCGGGGCCATCAGGGAGGAGACCACGATGTAGTTGGCGGTGGTCGGCAGGCCCAGGCCCAGCAGCAGGCTGAGTCCGGCGACCAGGAGGAGGAGCAGCAGCAGGTTGCCCCCGGAGAGCGTCTCGATGACCTGTCCGATGACCTGGTGGGCCCCCGTCAGGGAGATCGTGCCGACGATCAGCCCGGCGGCCCCCGTGGCCACCCCGATCGCGATCATGTTGCGGGAGCCGAGGATGAGGCCCTGGAACAGCTCGGTGGCCCCCCGGCGGAGGGGGGCCTGCGGGCCCTGGCGGCGGAAGAGGGCCTTCAGCGGTCGGTGGGTGAGCGCGACCCCCATCATGGCGAGGGTGGCCCAGAAGGCGGAGAGCCCCGGCGAGAGCCGGTTCATGGTGTCCGTGTCCACCATCAGGTTCCAGATGAGCACGGCGATCGGCAGGAGGAAGTAGGCCCCGCCGAGGAAGGTGGGGGTCAGCCGGGGCGCCCGCGGATCCTCCTCGTCGATCGGGTCGACCCGCGGGTCCGGGAAGCGGGCGGCGAGTGCCAGCAGGCCGAGGTAGGCCACCCCGAGGAAGCCGACCGTGAGGTAGACCGTCCGCCCCGGCAGGACCGGCTCGAGGGCCTCCCGGAGGAGGACCAGCCCCAGGGCGATCGTGCCGACCCCGAGGAAGCCGCTCAGGAAGAGCAGGAGGATCAGCAGGATCCCGATCCGTCGTCCGTCCTTTTCCAGCCCGCGCAGGCCCAGCTTCAGGCTCTCCAGGTGGACGATGTAGAGCAGGGCGAGGTAGGAGACCACCGCCGGGAGGAAGGCGTGCTTGAGCACCTCCAGGTAGGAGATCCCCACGTATTCCACCATGAGGAAGGCAGCCGCCCCCATGACCGGCGGGGTCAGCTGGCCGTTCGTGGAGGCGGCGACCTCCACCGCGCCCGCCTTCTCCCGGGAGAACCCGATCCGCTTCATCAACGGGATGGTGAAGGTGCCCGTGGTCACCGTGTTGGCGATGGAGCTCCCCGAGATGATCCCCGTCATCCCCGAGGCCAGCACCGAGGCCTTGGCCGGTCCCCCGCGGAGGGCGCCCAGCACCGCGATGGCCACCTGGATGAACCAGTTCCCCCCGCCGGCCCGCTCCAGCAGGGCGCCGAAGAGGACGAACAGGAAGATCATCCTCGTGGAGACCCCCAGGGCCACCCCGAAGACCCCCTCCATCTGCATCCAGTAGTGGCCAAGCGCCTTTGGCAGGGAGGCGCCCCCGTAGTTGGTGAGGTTGCGGACCCAGGCGAATTCGCCCCCGAAGAGCGTGAAGGCGAGGAAAACGCATGCCACGATCACCAGGGCCAGCCCGAGGGCGCGGTAGACCGAGACCAGCAATACCACGATGCCCGTGGCTGCGACCCCCAGGTCGGCCGTAGTCCAGAGTCCCGGCCGGTCGGCGATGGCGTCCCGGAAGACCACCAGGTAGAGGCAGGCCCCCGCCCCGAGCAGGAGGAGGATTCCATCGGAGACCGGTATACGATCCCGCGGGCTCCACCGGGTGAGCGGGAAGACCAGCGAGGCGAGGGCGAGGGCGAAGGCGAGGTGCAGGTAGCGCGCCTGCGGGACGATGTTCGCGAACAGACTGACCTCGGTCCACTGGGCGAGGCGGACCGGCAACTGGGAGGCGATGTAGAGCTGAAAGAGCGCCCAGGCGAGGCAGAGTCCGGTGATCGCGTGGCGGGTCCATCCCCGCGGCGCGCGCGCTCCCGTCTCCGAGCCCGCCACCAGTTCGGAGGCCCGGTGGGCTCGCCGGTCGTGCGGGCGGGCGGGGTCGTGCGGGAGATCCGCGCCGCGCGGGGCAAGCGGGCCTTCCCGGGCCTCGGGCGGATCGTCCGGGCCGTGGAGGTCCTTCCTCATGGTCCCAGAAAAGCGGCCGGGGGCGGGAGATTCCGCCACCCGGCCGCGCGCGAGGGGAGATCTGGCCGCCCGGTTCTCAGTCCTCGAGCAGGCCGAGCTGGCCGTAGGCCTTCACCGCGCCGCGGTGGAGCGGGGCCGAGTTCGCGTCGTAGATCATCTCGGTGGCCTGCAGGTTGGCGAAGGCCGGGTGGAGGTTCCGGAAGTCCTCGAGATTCATCATCACGGCCATGGCCAGTTCGTAGACCACATCCTCGGGGACCTCTTCCGAGGTCACCAGGGTCGCGCCCACCCCGAAAGTGGTGGTGTCCTCGTCGATGCCCGGGTAGGTGCCCGCGGGGATGGTCGCCGTGCGGTAGAAGGGATTTTCCTCGATGAGCTCGTCGATGACCGGTCCTTCCACATCGACCAACTGGGCCCCGCAGGTGGAGGCGGCCTCCTCGATGTTCGCGGAGGGGTGGCCGACCACGTAGAGGTAGGCGTCGATGTTGCCGTCGCAGAGCTGCTGGGGACTTTCCGCCGCCTTGTACTCGGTGGCCAATGCGAAGTCGTCCTCGGTCCAGCCGTACTCGTCCATGAGCACCTCCATCGTGGCCCGCTGGCCCGAGCCCGGGTTGCCAATGTTCACCCGCTTGCCCTTCAAGTCCTCAAAGCTCTCAATCCCGCTGTCCGCGGCGGCGACCACGGTAAAGGGCTCCGGATGCAGGGAGAAGACCGAGCGCAGCTCGGGCACCGGATTCTCCGCGAATTTCGAGGACCCGTTGTAGGCGTGGTACTGCCAGTCGGACTGGGCGACCCCGAAGTCGAGCTCGCCGGCCTGGATCGTGTTGATGTTGTAGATGGAGCCTCCCGTCGACTCGACCGCGCACCGGATGCCGTGCTCGGCGCGGTCGCGGTTCATGAGGCGACAGATGGCCCCGCCGGCCGGGTAGTAGACCCCGGTGAGCCCGCCCGTCCCGATGGCGATGAACTGTTCCTCGGAGGACTGGGCGTCAGCGGCGGTGGGCAGGGCGGTCACCGCGAGAGCGGTGGCGGCGAAGGTAGCGAGGGTCGTGCGTGTCTTCATAGCGAGTGAGGGAAGGGTTGGGGTCCAATTAGGGTGAGGTTGCCAACCTAGGAATCTCCCCATGGAACCGCAAGTTCGTCCGGGCATTCCGGCCCCTTGCCTCGGCCGCTTCCGCTCAGTTCCCGAGGGCGGTGTTCGGGAGGAAGGTGGCGATCTGGGGAAACATCACCAGCAGGATCGTGGCGAGGATCAGCATGAGGATGAAGGGCAGGGAGTGCCCGATCACCTCGAGGTAGGGGCGCCGGAAGATCAACTGGGCGGTGAAGATGTCGCACCCGAAGGGCGGGGTGGCCGAGCCGATGGCCGCCTGCAGGACGACCAGCGTGCCGAGCAGGATCGGGTCGACCCCGGCGGCGATCACATAGGGCTGGAAGATCGGGCTGAGGGTGAAGATTGCCACGATCGGGTCGACGAACATGCAGGCGACGAAGTAGACCACCACCACGATGGCGACCACCCGGAGCATGGAGGGATCCTCGCCGAAGAGGGGGGGGAGGATTTCGCCGGGGATCTGGAGGAAGCCGATCATCCAGGAGAAGGCCTGCCCGGCCCCCACCAGGATGAAGACCACCCCGGTGATCACGCCCGTCTGCAGGAAGGAGTCGACCAGCCGTTCCCGGGTGAGTGAGCGGTAGTAGACCGTCTCGAGGAGGAGGGCGTAGAGGACGGCCACGGCGGAGGCCTCGGTGGGACTGAAGATTCCCGCGTAGATGCCCCCGACGATGATGAGCGGGAAGCCGAGGACCGGGAGCGCCTTTTTCGAGGCCTGCCAGCGCTCCGCCCAGCTCTCCCGCTCCAGCTGCCCGACCTTCTTGATCTTCGAGTAGAAGACGCAGTAGACCGAGAACATCAGGAAGATCATAAGGCCCGGGAGGATTCCGGCGAGGAAGAGGCTCCCGATGGAAGTGCTCGTGGCGACCCCGTAGACGATGAAGCCGATGCTCGGGGGAATCAGGAAGGCGATGTCGCTCGAGTTGATGATCAGCCCCAGCGTGAAGGGGCTCTTGTAGCCGGCATCGAGGAGCATCGGCCGGGTGGTGCCCCCGATCGCGGCGACCGTGGCCTGGGTCGATCCGGAGACCGCCCCGAAGAGGGTGCAGCTGGCATTGGTAGTAATGGGCAGGCCGCCCGGCAGGTGGCCCACGAAGCTCTTCACCATGCGGACGACCAGCTGGGCCGACTCGCCGGAGGTGATCAGCTTGGCGGCGAGGATGAACATGGGCACGCAGACGAGGGCCGGGGGGGAGATCCCCGTGATCACCTGCTGGACCATCGTCACCGACAGCTTCGGCGCGAAGTCCGGCATGTAGACGAACAGGTAGAGGAAGAGCGACCCGAGGAGGGTCACCATGAAGGGGAAGCCGAGCAGGAGAAAGACGGCCAGGGTGAAGCCGAAGAGGATCATTCGGGGGGGGCGCCCGGGAGGATTTCGTCCTCGTATTCGCTCTGCTGGTCCGGCGACTGCCAGGGCTCCTTCTCCGTGAGGTTCTTGACCACCGTGCGCAGGTACTGGATCGCGGAGAGGGCGAAGCCGATGGGCACCACGATGTAGAAGGTCCACTTCGGCAGGCGGAGGGCCGGGCTGGTGTGCCCGCGGGACATGGCATTCTCGAGGTACTGGAGGGAGTACCAGGCCATCAATCCCATGACGATCGCGCTGACCGAGCAGATGAAAATCAGGAAGATGCGCTCCACCGTCGGGGACATCGCATCGAGGAAGGCGCCCATGCGGATGTGGCGCGCCTTGCGGACGCCGTAGGAGACGCCCATGAAGGTGATGAGAAGCACGAGGAACATGGAGAGTTCCTCGGCGAAGTAGAGACTCTCGAAGAAAGTCCGGAAGATCACGTTGGCGATCAGGAGGACCGCGAGCAGGCCCACGCAGATTACGAGGACGCTGACCTCGAGGGCACTGATGACCGTGCCGACGGCGCGGTTGATCCTCCGGATCAGGGAGGCGGGGGCCGGGGTGCCGGGGTCCGGCATGGCGGCGGGAGAATAAGGGGGAACGGAGGTTCCGGGCGGACCGTCCGCGGGGAAGGGACCCCGCGGACGGCCGCCCGTGCCTCCGCTGGGTGAGGGTTACTGTCCGATGCCGAGGGCCTTCTCGGCGGCGGCGATGTCGGCGAGGACGGCGTCGAGGATCTCCTGCGAGCCGTTCCCCCCGATTTCCACGAAGGTCGGGTAGACCTGCTTGGCGCGCTCCTCGAAGGGCTGGATCTGCTCGTCGGTGAGGTAGGTGAACTCGAGGGAGGGTTTCTCGTCCATCATCTTCTCCATGTCCGAGGCGTTCCGCTCGTCGATCCACTCACCGGCCGGGATGATCGCGTTCTGCCAGAAGTTGTGCATCTCCTGCTGGGCGTCCGGGGTGAGGTTGTTGTAGAAGTCGAGGTTCACCGTGGGTATCCCGAGGAAGGGCTCGTTCCACATCTGGGTGATGTACTCCTGGTTCTCGAAGAATTTCATGGAGTAGATCGCGAAGAGCGGGTTGACCTGGCCGTCGATCAGGCCCGTCTGGAGGGCGCCGTAGACTTCCCCGTAGCTCATCGGGGTGGGGGTGGCCCCGTAGGCCTTGTAGTCCTCGACGAGAAGCTTGGAGGACATCACGCGCAGCTTCTGGCCCCGGAGACTGTCCGGGCTGGTTACCGGGTCATTGGTGGTCACCCATTGCCAGCCCTCGTAGAGGACGGACATCGGGAGGAGTCCGTTGTCGCGGAAGTGCTTCTGCAGGAGCGGGAAGAAGTCCCCGTTCTGGATCATGTGGTCGAGGACCTGCGGCACCTGTTCCCGGGGGAAGAGGTAGTTCAGCGCGAGCACCTGGGCCTGCGGGACGAAGGCGCTGATCCAGGCATAGTCGGAGAAGACGAACTCGACGACGCCGAGCTGGGCCAGCTCGTTGATGTCCCCGGTGGTCCCGAGGGTGCCGTAGGGGTAGACCTCGATCTCGATCTTGCCGTCGGACCACTCGTTCATGTGGTCGGCGAAGCGTTCCGCCCAGACCGTCATGAAATCGCCCTCAATTTCCTCCGAAGCGAGCCGGGCCTTCACCCGGTCTCCCGTGTATTCACTGGCGGAGACGGAGAGGAGTCCCCCGAGGGAGACGGCGCCCGCCAGAAGGGTGCTGATGATCTTTTTCTTCATTCGTTGTTGGGTTGGGTTGCGGTTGCGGACGGAGGGGTCGGCACGGTTCCGGTAGCGGATTACGTGCCAACCGCCGCCGCCTCCGGATTGGAGTTGGGGTAGGCAGAAGCCCGGGGGCCGCGCGCGGCCTCCTCCCGGAAGTACTCGAGGACCGTCTCCACGAACACCTCCACGGCGACCGGGAGGGCGTCCTCGTCGATATTGAAATGGGGGTTGTGGTGGGGGATGTCGGTCGCCTTGGCGGCGTTGCCCGAGCCCACGAACAGGTAGGTGCAGGGCACCCGCGAGCTGAACTCCGAGAAGTCCTCGCTGGCGATCGTCTGCATGGTGGTGAGGTGCTCCTCCCCGACCACCCGCTCGGCGGCGCGGCGGGCCAGCTTGGTCATGCGGGGATTGTTCACGAGGGGCAGGTTTTCCCGCACGAAGTGGAAGTCGACCGTGCAGCGGTAGGTCTCGCAGACGGAGGTCGCCACCCGCTGGAAGCGCTGCACCGGGTGGTCCGGGCCCTCCGGGCCGGCGTCGTAGAGGTAGCGGATGGTGCCCTCGAGGCGGACCTCCTCCGGGATGATGTTGCTCTTCGTGCCGCCCTCGATCTTCCCGAACATGATCGTGGTCGGGGCGAGATTGCTGATCTCGCGGGTGGGCACGACCTGGGAGGTCTGCACGACGGCGGCCGCCGCGATCACCGGATCGCGGGCCTCCTCCGGAAATCCCGTGTGGCCGC
Source organism: uncultured Opitutia bacterium (assembly GCA_913056175.1). Taxonomy (GTDB): domain Bacteria; phylum Verrucomicrobiota; class Verrucomicrobiia; order Opitutales; family Puniceicoccaceae; genus CAJXLM01. The sequence continues at coordinate 15,233 of CAJXLM010000035.1, forward strand.
CCTGGCCGTGGATGGTCATGTGGAAGACATCCATGCCTCCCATGACCGGGCCGGCGGTGGCCGCGACCACCCCTGTGGGCAGCTGGCTCCAGATGTGGAGGGCGAAGCCCGCGTCGACCGAGGGATTCTCGAGGACCCCGTCGCGGACCATGACGAGGGCCCCGTTGATCTCCTCGTTGGGCTGGAAGACGAATTTCACGGCGCCCTCCAGCTGCTCCCGCATCCCCGCGAGCACCTTCGCGGCGACGAGGAGGATGGCCGTGTGGGCGTCGTGCCCGCAGGCGTGCATGACCCCGTCCACCGTGGAGGCATAGTCGACCTCGTTGGCTTCCTGGATGGGGAGGGCGTCGAGGTCGGCGCGGAGGAGGAGGACCGGTCCCGGCCGACCTCCCTCCAGCGTGGCGACCACCCCCGTCCCGGCCACCCGGGTCGTTGCCAACCCGAGTTGCCGCAGGTACTCCTCGACGATGGAGGCCGTGCGGAACTCCTCGAAGCCCAGCTCCGGATGCGCGTGGAAGTCGCGGCGGAGCGCGACCAGTTCGCCCTTGAGTGCGCGGATGCGCTCCTTCACTTCCGGGTCCATTCAATCGAGTTTCTCGGGAAAACGGGGCCGGTCATAACCACCGGCCACGAAGTCGATCAGGCTGAGGAAATCAAAAACTGGCCGTCCGGTGGCCTCCTGAACATCGGCACTGTAGGGCGGGAGCAGGGAACATTCCAGCAGGATCGCGCCGATGGCAAAACCTTTCTCCGCGCAGAGTCCGGTGGCCAGCTCGACCACCTCCCGGCGCAGCGTGGCCACCTCGAGCGGGCCGGACTCGTCGAGGGCGGCCTCGCGGAAGCCCGGGCAGGTTTCCAGCCCGCCGACCGCGAGGCGATCGCGGAGGGGGGCCGCCCCCACCGCGCCGAGGATGGTGTCGTCGAGGGACCGACGGTCCGCGGTGACCACGGCGATCGCCTGGTCGGGCGGAAGGAGGGAGGCGATCAGGGGGAGCTGGAGCAGACTGGAAAGGAGCACCGGGATCTGCACCGCTTCCTGGACCGCCTGCTGGTAGAGGGCGAGGAAGCCGCAGTCCGAGGCGATGGCGCGCACGCCCTCCCGCTCCAGCTCGCGGGCCGCTTCCACCACCGCCTCCTCGTAGCCGCGGTCGTGGGCGAGGATCCGGCCCACGGTGAGCCCGTCCACCCGGCGGTAGCGCACCGGGTAGCGGTAGGTGTTGGCGTTGCCGATGTCCCCGTGGACGAAGGGCGTCCGAGTGTCGAGGAGGAGAATCCCGATCCTTTCCCCGTAGGAAGTCTGGCCGGATCGGGCGTGGAAGGGCATGGGCGGGGGCGGGGGAGCGCGGTTGTCCTTATTCGAGAAGGAAGAGCTGCCGGGGGAAGTCGGCGAAGGTTTCCACGCCCGAGTCGGTGACCCGGAAGGCCTCGCTGCACTCGAAGCCGTAGTCGTCGAACCACATCCCCGCGATCATGTGGAAGGTCATGTTGGGCGCGAGCACGTTCGGGTCGCCCGGCCGGAAGCTCTTGGTGCGCTCGCCCCAGTCCGGCGGGTAGCTCAGCCCGATCGGGTAACCGATACGGGATTCCTTCTTCAGGCCGAAGCGGGCGATGGACTCCCGCCAGACCCCCTCCACCTCCCCGCAGGTCATGCCCGGGCGAATGGCATCGAGAGTGGTGTTAAGGCCTTCCACCGTGCGGTCGGCCAGCTCGGCGAGGGCCGCGGGGGGCTGGCTGCCGAGGTAGGCGGTGCGGGCGAGCGGGCTGTGGTAGCGGAGGCGGCAACCGGCGAGCTCGAGGTTGACCGGCTGGTCCGCCCGGTAGGGCTCGTCCGTCCAAGTGAGGTGGGCCGCGGAAGTCTTCGCGCCGGTCGGCATCATCGGGACGATGGCCGGGTAGTCCCCGCCGGCCTCCGGCAGCCCGCGGATCTCCGCGCGGGTGATCTCGGCGACCGCGTCGCACTCCCGCACGCCCGGGCGCACCGCCTCGAGGGCCGTCTGCATGGCCTTCTCCGCGATGCGGCCGGCCTCCCGCATGAGGTCGATCTCGCGCTCGGACTTGACCGCGCGCACATGGTTCACGAGCAGGTCGCCGTCGTGCAGGTCGCCCCGGCCGAGCCCGCGCTGCAGTTCCTCGTGCCAGCGGACCGTGTAGTAGTAGGCGTCCTTTTCCACCCCGATGCGCCGCCCGCCCCAGCCGCGCCCGCGGATCCATTCACCGACGAAACGGAGGGGATGGTTGTCGGCGACGTGGATGAGGGTGTCCGGGTAGCCGATGAGGTGGTCCTCGTCGATCCAGGCGGTGTGCCGACCGCCGTTGCGGTCGATGATCCGCCCGATCCAGGTGGGCTGCTCCTCCTCGAGGTCGAGGAGGACGACCTGGGGCGTGTAGAAGGACCAGCCGTCGTAGCCGGTGAGGTAGTGAATGTTGGCGGGGTCGGCGACGACCAGCAGCTCGAGCTCGCGGGCCTGCATGGCCGCCCGGACCTTGCGGATGCGCTCGAGAAATTCTTCGCGGGGGAAGTGCATCGGGAGGAGGACGGGGCTGGGGAACGGGGAATGCGAGGAGGGGGAAGGGTTAGATCCAGCCGCGCAGCTGCATCGCCCGCTCTACCTTGCGGAGGGCATGGATCCAGGCGCCGTGCCGGAGGGAGGCACCGGGAGTCTCCGCGGCGGTGTCCCGCGCGGCGGCGTGGGCGGCGAGAATGCGGCGCTCGAGGGAGCGGTTCACTCGCTCGAGGTCCCAGGACTCGTCGGAGAGTCCCTGGCTGCGCTCGAAATGGCAGACGGTGGCGCCCCCGCTGTTGGCGATGACATCCGGGACCACCGGGATGCCTCGCTCGGCGAGGAGGGCATCGCCCGCCGTGGTCACCGGGCCGTTGGCGGCCTCCACGACCAGCTTCGCCCGGACCGTGCCGGCGTTGCCCTCGTGGATCACGTCGTGGACCGCGGCCGGTACGAGCACGTCGACCTCCGCGGCGAGCAGGGAGTCGTTGTCGATCGGTTCGGTGCCCGGGAAATTCCCGATCGTCCCGTGGGTGCGCGCCTGCTGGCGCAGGGCCGGGATGTCGAGCCCGTCGCCCCGGAAGACCCCGCCGTGCACATCGCTGACCGCGACCACCCGGGCCCCCGCGTCGTGGAGCTGCTGGGCCAGCTCGGAGCCGACCTGGCCGAAGCCCTGCACGGCCGCGGTGAGTCCCTCCAGGCCCATGCCCCGCTCCCCGGCGGCGGCCCGCAGGACCAGGAAGACCCCCCGGCCGGTGGCGGCCTCCCCCCCGAGCGAGCCGCCGAGGGCGAAGGGCTTGTCGTTGAGGGCGGCCGGGCAATGCTCGCCGGTGATCTGCTCGTACTCGTCGAGCATCCAGGACATTTCCTGCTCCCCGGTCCCGATGTCGGCCCCCGGCACATCCACCCAGGGCCCCTTCGGCTGGAGGTGGCGGATGTAGGCCCGGACGAGGGCCTCCCGGTCGCGCGGGGAGAGCGCGGCCATGTCCGCCTGGATGCCACCCTTCGCCCCGCCCGCGGGGATGTCCGCGCAGGCGTGCTTGATCGTCATGAAGATCCCGAGCGCCTTCACCTCGTCGAGGGTGAGATCCGGCCGGATGCGGGTGCCGTCGCGAAAGGGGCCGAGGGCGTCGTTGTAGTGGACCCGGTGGGCCGGGAAGACCCGGAAGGAGCCGTCCTCGAGCTTCAGGGGCAGGCGGAAGGAGTTGATCCGCTTGGGTTCCTGGAGCACCTCGAGGGCGCGCTCGTCAATCCCGCCGAGGCGACCCGCCTCGTTGAGGGTGGCCTGGGCGACGGCGAATACGGAGGGCGGCTGCATGGGGGGCGGAGAGCGCCGCGGCCGTTCAGGAAACGACGGGGAGGACGAGGTCGGCGGGGCCCTGCGGGGAGCTCTTCAGCTGGGGCGCGTGGGTCTCCATGAGTTCCCCGAGGATCTCGGCGATCTTCACCTTTTCCCGGATGAGCTTCTCGTGGAACTCCTCGAAGGCCCACGGCTTGTAAATGTCCGCCTCCGAGGTGCCCGGCTCGATCTTGAAGTAGACCGGCGCGCCCACCCGGGCGATCTCGGGCGCCTCGTAGGCCCGGAACATGCCGCCGAAGGCGTCCACGATGATCACGTAGACGTCGAGCGGGAGGTCGACCGCCCGGCGGATGGAGGAGAGGATGGGGAGGGAGACATCGGAGAGGGGGTTCAGGGAACTGGCCCCGAGGGACTCGAGGAGCTTGGCCCCGGCCGCCGAGCACTGGCCGCCAAACACGGAGTACTTGAAGATCGTCTCCGGCGGGATCATCCCGTCGGCCCGCATCTTCTCGAGGATGGTGAGGACGCCCTCGTCGTAGACGAGAAAGCCGCGGAAGCCGGCCTCGATGTTCCGGAGAATGTCCGCGATGTGGTAGGAAATGTTGTCGGAGCCGCGCAGCCGCATGCCCTGCATGACGCCCTCGGGCGTGGCCGCCTCCTTGGAACCGGCGTCCCAGCCCTTGCGGTGGCCGACCACCATGACCACCTCGATCCCGGCCTCCTCAGCCATCCGGGCCATGTCGCGCAGCTCCGCCTTGTCGCAGTAGGTGGAACCGCCCACCGTGGCCACGGCCCGGTGGATGGCGACCTTCCGCCTCTCCGCTTCCTTCAGCATCGCTTCCATGGTGGAAGCCCGCTCGACCCCGGCCACCTCGATCCGCCAGTGGGCTCCATCGGGGAAGCTTTTCGGGGAGTCGGCGAGGTCATAGCCATCCCGGCCGGGGATGCCCATGGATTCCATGAAGTTGCGGATTTGCGTGAGGGTTTCGGACATGGAGGCAGTCGAGTCGGGGGTTGTGAATCAGGGAGCCCGGGTGCCGGCCAATCCGGCGGGCTGTACGGGGCTTGAAGTTGCTGTGCCCGGGGACGGCTGGCAACAGGAATTTCCTGGCTCTCCCGGCCGGCCGGGAGAGCCGGGAAAGGCCAACTCTGTGGGCTGAATGAACTTATGCGCGGCCCGCGGGCGGCTCCGGGAGGAAGCCCGGGATCCGCCCCTCGTCCAGCTCGATGAGGTCGGCGAAGGAGCGGATGTCCTCGCGGTCGGGCACGCCCATGTCGGCGAGGATTTCCCGGATGCGCTCCTGTCCCTCCGGGCTCATCCCGATCTGGACGACCTGGCGATTCCAGGCGGGGGCGCGCCGGTCGGTGGGGAAAAGGGCGGCGAGCCGACGGTCGACCCCCTCCTCCCCCTCGCCGGCGGCCGTGGCCTCGCGCACCGCCTCGACGACCTCCTCGGGGTCCACGCCGAGGTGCAGGCAGAGGAAGCGGTCGAAGCCCTTGCGGAAGTTGCGCTGGTAGCTGCGGGGGAGGGTGCCCTCGAGATGCTTGCGGATCTTGGCGAGGAAGCGGGGGAGGTGGAGGAGTCCGGTGGCGGGATCGGCGAGGTAGGGGGAGGGGAGGTCGCCGAGGACGGCCCCGGTGGGGCCGTCCTCGCGGAGCAATACCGGGGAGGGCGACACGGGAGGGTGGGCTCCCGGCCAGCTCAGGCGAGCGCCCGGGCCGTCTCCACGACCTTGGCCGCGGTCATCCCGAGCTGCTGCATCACCTCGCCCCCGGGCGCGCTCATTCCGAAGCGGTCGATAGCGACGACGGCCCCGTCGAGGCCCACGTACTTGTACCACGGCAGCGAGATCCCCGCCTCGATGGCCACCCGGCGGCGGCAGGAGGAGGGGAGGACCTGCTCGCGGTAGGACTCGTCCTGCCGGTCGAAGCGTTCGAAACAGGGCAGGGAGACGACCCGGACGCCGGCCCCGAGTTCATCGGCCGCAGCCATGACGTGCTGGGTCTCGCTGCCGGTGGCGAGGAGGACGGTCTCGAGGGGCCCGGTCTCCCGGCGGAGGATGTAGCCGCCACGGAGGGTGCCCTCGCGCTTGGTGGAGGCCGGGGAGTCGAGATTGGGCAGGCCCTGGCGACTGAGGATGAGAGCGGTCGGGCCCTCCGGCCGGGTGAGGGCGGCCACGAAGGCGGCGGCGGTCTCCTCGGCGTCCCCGGGCCGGATGACATCGAGATGGGGGATGCTGCGGAGGGCGGAGTTGATCTCCACGGGCTGGTGGGTCGGCCCGTCCTCCCCGACCCCGATGCTGTCGTGGGTCCAGATGTAGAAGACATGCAGGCGGGCGAGGGCCGCCAGGCGGACGGAGGGCCGCATGTAGTCGGAGAAGGTCGCGAAGGTGGCCCCGGATCCGCGGAAGAGGCCGTCGTAGGCGATCCCGTTGAGGATGGCCCCCATGCCGTGCTCGCGGATCCCGAAGTGCAGGTTGCGCCCGGCCCGGTCGTTCCGGCTGAAGTCGCCGAGTCCCTTCAGGTAGTTCTTGGTGGATCCGTGCAGGTCGGCGCTGCCGCTGATGAGCTGGGGCACCACCCCGGCGAGGGCGTTGAGGGCCTCGCCCCCGGAAGCGCGGGTGGCCAGCGGTTTTTCCGTGGAAAATTCGGGAATGGCCGCAAGGAGATCCGCGGGGTCCGGGATCTCCCCGTTCACGGCCGCCTCCAGCTCGGCCGCCTTTTCCGGGACCTCCTGCTTCCAGGCTGCGTAGACTTTCTCCCAGGCGGCGTACTCGTCCGCCCGCTCGCGGGCCCGCTCCGCGAAGAAGGCGCTGACCTCCGCGGAGACATAGAATTTCTCCTCGGGGAGCCCGAGGGCCTTGCGGGCCTCCTCCGCGTAGGGGACCCCGGCCTCGCCGTGGGCCTTGTTCGTGCCCGCCACCTCGGGGATGCCCTTGCCGATGAGGGTGTTGCAGACGATGAAGTGGGGCTTGCCGTTGCGGGCGGCCTTCGCCTGGGCGAAGACCTGCTCGAAGGCCTCCATGTCCTGCCCGTCCACCTCGTGCACCTCGAAGCCGTAGGCGGCGAAGCGGGCGGCGGTATCCTCGCTCTGGGTGACCTCGGCCATGGCGTCGAGGGTGACGAGGTTGTGGTCGTAGAGGAGGATCAGATTGTCGAGGCCGAGGTGGCCGGCGAGGGCGGCGGCCTCCGCGGAGACGCCCTCCTGCAGGCAGCCGTCCCCGGCGAGGCAGACGACGTGGTGGTCAAAGATCGGGTGGGCCTCGGTATTGTAGCGGGCCTCCGCCATCTTTCCGGAGATCGCGTAGCCGACGGCGTTGCCCACGCCCTGGCCGAGCGGGCCGGTGGTCGCCTCGACCCCGGCCGTCTCCCCGAACTCGGGGTGGCCGGGCGTCTGGCTGTGCAGCTGGCGGAAGCGGCTGACCTCCTCGAGGGAGAGGTCGTACCCGCTCAGGTGCAGCCAGGCGTAGAGGAACATGCTGCCGTGGCCGGCGGAGAGCACGAAGCGGTCGCGGTTCAGCCAGTGGGGGTGGGCGGGGTCGAAGCGCAGGCCCTGGCTGAAGAGGACGGCCCCGATCTCGGCGTCGCCGAGGGGGAGGCCGAGGTGGCCGGACTTGCAGGCGGCCACCGCGTCGATGGCGAGCCCGCGGGCCTGGGTGGCCGCGTCGGAAAGGATTTGGGGAGAGGTCAGGGTCATGGGAATGTCGCTTGTGGGTGGAAGGCGAGGGTTGAGAGGGGTGGTTGGGGGTGCGTTCGGGCCCCGCGCCCGGGAACCAAGCAGGAACGGTGGGGCGGGAAAAGTCTCTAATTCCAGTGGAGGTCGTCGGGGGGCCGGGGCAGGTCGCCATCGGGGTCGCCTTCGGGGGAGGGTCCCTCCTCGGTGAGCTGGTCCCAGAGCTGCGGGCCCGATTCCTCCTCGAGGACCTCGCTGCGGATGGGCTGGGTGATCCAGGCGTTCGCCTCGAGCTCCGCCTCCAGCTGGCCGGCGCTCCAGCCGGCGTAGCCGAGGTAGGCCCGCACGGTCACGGGATCCTCGCCCTCGAGGAGCTCGAGGGCGTTCTCGCTGGAGATCCCGAAGAACATCTTGTGGGAGTTCTCCTCCGCATCCCATTTCCACGCGGTGAGGATGAGCTGGCCGGCGTCGACCGGACCGCCCTCGAACACGCGAATGTGGGCCAGCTTCTCGAAGGCCTGGTCCGGGAACATTTCCCCGAGGGTGCTTCCGGTGGGCCGGTTGAGGATCACCCCGAGGCCGCCGTTGTCCCCGGAGTGGACCGGCAGGAGGATGACGGTGCGGGCGAAATTGGGGTCCTCGAGGGTCGGGTGCGCCACCAGCAGGGTACCGGACAGACCGCTCAGAGATTCAAACCGGGGCTGATTCTCCATGACCGCGGAGAGTCTCCAGCACGATCCCGTTCTCTTCAAGGATTTCCGTCACGAACGGGTCGTTCCGGTAGTCCCGGTAGTACTTGATGTGCCGGATGCCGGAGGAGGCGAGGGACTTCGCGCACTGGATGCAGGGGAAGTGGGTGATGTAGGCGACGGCCCCCTGCACGGAGATGCCGCGGCGGGCGGCGTCCGAGATGGCGTTTTGCTCGGCGTGGACCGTGCCCTGCTCGTGGTCGTCGCGCACCCGGGAACGGTGGGGAGCCCCGGGGAGGAAGCCGTTGTAGCCGGCGGCGATGATCCGGTTCGGGTGGTCGCCGGCGGAGACGAGCACGCAGCCCACCCGCAGGCGGCCGCAGGAGGACCGGCTGGCAATGAGGAAGGCGGTCGCCATGAAGTACTCGTCCCAGGAGGGCCGCTCCGCGAGGGACTCGGTCAGCGAGGCGATCGTGCGGAGGAGCGGGGAGTCCTGCATGGCGCGGGCGGTGGGGGGAAGGCGGGACCGGGGGGCGGGGGATTACAAGGAAATCCGGACTCCCGGCTCGGGGTCAATCACTTGGGCATCGAGCACGCTGGCGTAGAGTTCCTCCTCGAACCAGGCGCGCGCCTCCGGGTCGCCGTGGCTGAGGACGACCGTGTGGGGATTCACGCGGATCGCGTAGTCGAGAAGTTCCTCCCGGTCGGCGTGCCCGCTCAGGTCGAAGCGCTCCACCCGGGCCCGCCGCACGGTGGTGTAGTCGAGGGCGTCGAAGAGGAGGGTCTCCCCGGGACGCGACTGGAGGATGGCATAGCCGGGGGCCTCCGGGTCGCAGTAGCCGACAAAGGCGAGCAGGTTGCCGGGGTCCCCGAGGAGGGCCGCGGCCAGTTGGTAGGAGGGCGTGTTTTCCACGACCATTCCGCTGCTGGCCACATAGATGGCCGGGCCGGGCGGGGGCCGGCCGGGCTCGATGGCCCGCGGGGTCTTCTGCAGCTTCAGCTCCCGCAGGATCTGGCGGCGGAACCGGAGGGGCCGGTTCTTCCGCGAGAGCTCGTCGAAGTAGTTGGCGAGGTCCATCCCCAGTCCGGAGGCGTACACCGGGACCTCCGGGATCTGCCGGCGGCGGACCGCCTCCGCGAGGATCGTGAGGATCTCCTGCATGCGGCCGAGGGCAAAGACCGGGAGGAGGACGGAGCCGCCGGCCCGGACGGTCGCGGCCACCGATTCGATGAGGCGCTGCACCTCGCTCTCCCGGTCCTGGCCCGGCTCGCGCGCGGAGGCTCCGCGGGTCGTCTCCAGCACGAGCACGTCCGCGTGCCCGGCCTCTTTCGGGTCGGCCCCGGGCAGGATGCGCTGGTCGGTGAAGAGGATGTCCCCGGAAAAGAGGACGCTCTGGCCGCCGTGGGTGAGGCGGAGGCTCACCGCGCCGGGCACGTGGCCGGCGTGGAGGAACTCCACGGTGAGCTCCTCGCCGTGCTGGTGGAAGGCCTCCGGCCGCCCGGTGGGCACGGCGTGGAAGCGGTCCTCGAGCTGGCGGACCTCCCGCTCGGTGTAGAGCGGGTACTCGCTGACGCCCTGCTCCTCGCGCTGGCGGCTCATCACCCGGATGGAGTTCCGCATCATGCGGGGGGCGAGTACGGACGATTCGTAGGACAGCCAGATCTCCGCCTCGGGATGCCGCCGGGCCACGAGGGGAAGCCCGCCGAGGTGGTCGAGGTGGCAGTGGGTGACGAGGATGAGGTCGAGGGCGTACTCGTCCAGCCGGGCGAGGTCGGGGAGGGCCTCGGTGCCGACTTCCTTGGGGTGGAGCCCGGCGTCCACGAGGACGCGGAAGGGCCCGATCTCGAGGAGGAGGGAGTTCGCCCCGATGCCGCCCTGTCGGTTCAGGTCGGTCAGGTGCATGCGTCCTCCCGCTCGCGGCCGGCGAAACTCCGGCGGGCATGTCTGGGAGGGCCGGCGGGAGCCCGGGGGGGCGCCGGCGACGGGGGGAGGGGGAGGGCCATCATGAGGGAAAAAGGGACTTGGTGAGGACGCGGGAGCCCCGGCAGGCCGTCGCGTGCAGGCCGCGCAGGGGTTCCGGGAGGGTTGCGGCATCGGTCTCGGTGAACCCGCAGGCCTCCCGGAAGAAGGGGGAGCTCTGCGTGCTCAGGGCGTAGAGACGGTCCAGCCCGAGCTCGGAGGCCCGCTTCTCGGCGAACCCGACGAGGCGCGAGCCGATCCCGCGACCCTGGTAGGAGGGGTGCACGAAGACGGAGGCGAGCTCCGCGCTGCGGCCGTCCGCCTGCGGGTGGAGGGCCGCGCAGGCCACCAGCCCGCCGTCGATCTCGTAGAGGAAGTAGTCGGCGATCTCCCCGGCGAGTTCCTCGGCCCCGCGGGCGCGCAGGGCATCCCCCCGCATCCCCTCGCGGACCAGCTGGAGGATCGCCTCCGCGTCGGCGGGCCCGGCCGGCCGGATCTGTTCGTAGTCGTTGCTGTGGATCATCGTGCCGAGCCCGACCTTGTCGAAGATCTCGGTGAGGAGCCCGCCCCGCACCCGGCCGTCGAGGATGTGCACGCGCGGGGTCCCCCCCCGCAGGGCCACGAGGGCCGCCCGCGCCTTCCCCTGCACCTGCGGCTCCATGCCGGTTGCCTCTCCGGCGAGGAGGGGCTCGAGCTGGTCGACGGGCAGGTTGGTGAGACGCTCGCCGTGGACGACCAATCCGGTGTGGGAGGTCAGGAAGATCAGCTTGGAGGCCCCGAGCTTGGTGGCCACCGCGGCGGCCACCTCGTCGGCGTTGGCCCGGAGGAGGCGGCCGGAGCGGTCGGCGGCGACCGGGGAGAGGATCGGGGTGGTCCCGGCCGCGAGGAGCTGGGAGAGCAGCGCGCCCTCCACCTTTTCCACGCGCCCGCTCCGCTGGTAGTCCGTGCCCCGGATGATCCCGCGCTCGGTCAGGCGGACGGCGTTCGGCAGGGCGCAGGGGATCCCGCGCTCGGTGAACCCGGCCTGGAGCGCCGCCAGCACCTGGCCCCCGGCGTCGAGGGCCAGCTGGAGGGTGGCCTCGTCGGTGGGCCCGTCGCCATAGGCGTCCGTGATCGGGAGGTCCCGCTCGGTGGAGAGGGTGCGGATCTGCTGGCCGACGCCGTGCACGAGGACGAGCCGGATGTTCAGGCTGTGGAGGACGGCGAGGTCGGTGAGCAGGCTCCGGAAACCGGCGTCCGCCACCACGCTGCCGTCGACCGCGATCACGAAGGTCTCCCCGCGGAAGAGCGGGACGTACTTGAGGATACCGCGGAGGGCGGTGGCCTTCAGGGGAATTTCCGGTTCCATGAGGGGAGGGGCGCTGCGCCCGGCAAACCTGCCATCTTCAGGCCGGCGAGGCCCGCCGGCAAGATTCGAGTCGGCCCGGGAATCCCTCACGCCTTGCGGGCCCGCCGGTCGAGGAAGGCGACGGCCCGGTGCAGCAGGCGGGCCCGCGGAAGTTCCCGGCCGGCGGCGGCCGCCGCCCGCACGGGTTCCCCGAGGACGGCCTCCACCTCGAGGGGGCGGCCGTGGTCGAAGTCGACCTTCATGCTCGTCGGGTAGGGCGGCATGCGGTCGGTCAGCTCGAGCATCCGGGCGGGGAGGTCGGGGGGGAGGCGGCGGCCGGGATCGTCGGGGGTGCGGACGGCACACTCGGCGTGCGCACCCCCGACGATCTCCTCCATGAGGTCGGCGACGAGGGCCCGGTTGTCGGCCGTCCCGAGGAGTTCCTGGGTGGTCGCGTCGAGCAGCGTGGACAGGCCGTTGAAGGGGACGTTCCAGACGAGCTTGCGCCAGCGGGCGAGCCGGAGGTCCGGCTCGGGCTGGGCGTCGACACCGGCGTCGGCGAGATCGGCCACCCGCGCCTCCACGGCCGGGGTGGTCCCGGCGGGCCGACCTTCGCCGGCGTGTTCCCCGAGTCCGATTCCCTGGTAGGCGAAGTGGCGAAGGCGGCCGGGCGCGACTTTCGTGCAGGCAATGAAGCAGATCGCCCCGAGGACGGTCGCGCCGGGAAGCTGGGGGGCGCAGCGGGCTTCGCCCTCGAGCCCGTTCTGGAGGAGGGCGACCTGCAGGCCGGGGCGCAGGAGGGGGGCGAGCTGGGCGCCGAGGTCGGCGGTCTGGGTGGTTTTCAGGCAGACGAGGACGACGTCGACGGGGGGGACCTCGGCAAGGGTGGCGGAGGCGGCCACGGGGCCGGTGCGCCAGGTCTCGCCGGGCGATTCCACCACGAATCCCTCCCTCCGGAGATGGTCGTGCTGGCTGCGGTCGACGAAGTGGACTTTGTGTCCGGCGAGGTGGAGGCGGCCGCCGAAGAATCCGCCGATGGCCCCGGCCCCGAGGATGGCGTAGCTGGTCACGGGGGCGAGCCTACGGGACGGAGGGGGGCCTGGCGAGGATGCGCTGCCGGGGCGCGGGGAAATCTTGGCAGGGGCGCGGTTTTCCTGATAGGAACTTAGGATTCCTTTCGGTTTCCCTTCGGGCGATGAGTCACCCCGCACCCCGTGCACCCACCCGCGCTTTCACCCTCGTGGAGATCCTCGTGGTCCTCGCGTGCGTGGCCGTGCTTCTCGGGACCCTGGTGGGCGCGCTCCGGCCGGGCTCCTCGGCGGTTCCGGTGCGCGGCGCCCAGGCGGAGGTCGCCGCCCTGCTGGTACAGGCCCGGCAGACCGCCCAGTTGGAGGGGCGGGAGGCTCGCCTGCTCCTCTCCGCGGATCCCGCCGACCGCGAGCGCTACCTCCGCTTTCTCGGGATCGTCTACGACGGCACGCCGACCGCGGCGGGGCGCGAGTGGAGGGCCGCTACGGACGGGATCACTCTCCCGCGGGGCGTGTATGCGGTGCCGCCCGGGGCGGTGGGGCTGGCGGGGACGGACTCGCGGCTGCGGGGGCCGGTGGCGATGGACTACGGGGACGGCGAATCGGCCTATTGGTTCCTCGCCTTCGCCCCGGATGGGACGGTCTCCACCGCCGGCGGATCCCCGCGGGTCGCGGTCGGCCGGGGTCGGCCGGAACCGGGGGGAGCGGGGGTGGTCTTCGGGGAGCCGGACCGGATACGGGGCGTCCTGGTGCGGCGCTACGGGGCGGTCGTGCTCCTCGATGGCCCGCGGGCCTTTCCGGAAGGGGGGCGTCCGTGAGGGGGGCGGCAACGGGGATCGCGGGGGTGCGGAGGGCGCTGGAGGGACGGAGGCGCGCGCGGGGACCGCGGCTGGGTGGGCGGCGGACCGGGGCGCGGGGGGAGGGGGCACGGGAGGTGCGGGGCGGCCGGGCCGGGGGCTCGCCGCACGAGGAGGGAGGCCGGGGCCGGCCGGGCGATGGTGGCGCGGGCGGGCGGGGTTTTTCCCTCGTGGAGGTGGTCCTCGCGCTGGGGGTTCTCGCGGTCACCATGGTGGCGGTGGCCGGCTTGCTCGGGTCGATGGGGGCGGAGGTGCGCTCGGTGCGCGACCGGCGGGTGGCCACGCAGTTGCCGAGTCCGCTCCGGGAGGAGATGAACCGACTGGGGTTCGCGGCATTCGTGGAGGTGGCGAACGGAGCGTCGCGCGCGGTCCGGGATTTCCCGGCGGTCTACTACGCCCCGGCCGACGGTGGCCGCGTGGTGGTCGCGGGGGCGGCCGGCGGTCCGGAGGGCCTCCCGGGGGAAGAGCGCTACTACCGGTTGCGGCTGGCCGATCCCGAGGCGACGGCCCTGCGGTTTGTCGAGGGGGATGCCCACCGGGTCTTCGAGGTGACGGTGGAGTGGCCGTACCGGCTCCCCAACGGGGAGGAGGCGGCCGCGGCCAACCGGCGGACCTTCCGTTTCCCGGTGGCGGTTGTCGCAGGGGACCCCTTGGGATGAAACGGGTGCGGCCGAGGGCCTTCACGCTGGTCGAATTGCTGGTGGCCGTGGGGGTCAGTGGGCTGATCGTGGGGATGCTGCTGACGCTGGTCGTGAACCTGCTCACGGGGTACCAGCGGGCGAGCGGTGCCCTCGCCATCGAGGCCCGGGCGGGCCCGGTGCTCGAGCAGTTGCGGGTCGACCTGGAGAGCATGGTCCAGCGGCCGTCCGACGAGGGCTTGCTGGCTGCCTCGGTGCGGGAGAACCCTGCGGGTTTCGGCTGGGGGCGCAGTGCCAAGCCGGGGGGTGGGCGGTCGCGACGGCTCGATGCGGGCGAGCCCATCGGGACGAATCGCTTCGGGAAGGGCGGGGTGTGGCTACGCCTGCTCACGGCGGCCCCGGCCCTCGGGGAGGAGGTCGCGGCGGGGGTGCGGGCGGTGGGCTACCGGATCGAGCTGCGCCGGGTCACCCGCGCCCCGGATGCCCCGCTCCAGTACCAGCTCTACCGCTCGGAGGTCGGGACCGCCGAAACCTATGCGCGGGGCTACGATCTCGATCCCGCGGAGGGCGACTACGCGGACCGCAATGCGCTCACCGTCCCGGAGGAGGAAGACTTGCTCGCGGCGGAGGTCGTCGATTTCGGGGTGCGGCTCTACCGGCGGGACTCCCCGGGCGCGGGGCGCACTCGGCTCTTCCCGGTCGCGGACGGGACCGACGGCTATCTCGCCGCCGGCCAGCCGGGCGTCGGCGATCCCTTTCCCACCCAGGTCGAGGTGATGCTCCGCTTCCTCACCCCGGAAGGAAGCCGCCAGCTGGAGGCTCTCCGCGCCGGCCGGATCGAGGCCGGATGGTGGGAAATCGTCGACCGCCACTCCCGCACGGTCAGCCGCCTGATCCAGGTCCCGGCCCGGTTTTACTGAGCAGGGAGGGCCTCCGGCCCGCAGGGAGGGCCTCCGGCCGCGGGGGAGGGCTCCGCCCGCTCGGAGTGCTGCGCACGCAGGGAGGGCCTCCGGCCCGCAGGGATGGCTTGGCCAGCAGGGAGTGCAGGGGGAAGCCAAAGCGGGGCACTCCTTGTGGCATCGGGCCTTGCCCGATGAAGAGAGCCTTGGGGGTGCGAGGGGCTCGTGGGCGTTCGATTCATCGGGGAAGCCCCGATGCCACGAGCGAAGAGCACGCGGGGCAGGGATGGCCTTGGGCCAGCAGGGGAGGCTTCGGCCAGCAGGGAGTGCAGGGGGAAGGCAAAGCAGGGAACGCACTTGTGGCATCGGGCCTTGCCCGATGAAGAGAGGCTTGTGGGTGCGGGAGTTTGGTGGGCGTTCGATTCATCGGGGAAGCCCCGATGAATCGAGGGGGCGTCCGGGCAGGGATGGCTTCGCCAGCATGGAGCGCAGGGGGAAGCCAAAGCAGGGAATGCACTTGTGGCATCGGGCCTTGCCCGATGAAGAGGGCCTTGGGGGTGCGGGGGGCTCGTGGGCGTTCGATTCATCGGGGAAGCCCCGATGCCACGAGCGAAGAGCACGCGGGGCATGGATGGCCTTTGGCCAGCAGGGGAGGCTTCGCCAGCAGGGAGCGCAGGGAAAAGCCAAAGCGGGGCACTCGTTGTGGCATCGGGCCTTGCCCGATGAAGAGAGCCTTGGGGGTGCGAGGGGCTCGTGGGCGTTCGATTCATCGGGGAA
>CAJXLM010000036.1 GCA_913056175.1 uncultured Opitutia bacterium
CGCTCCTCCGCCCCCAACCGAAACTCCCCCAACAACTCCCCCCGCAAATAGTAGTACCCCTCCCCCCGCAACTTGTAGCGCCGCCGTCGCATACACCCCACCCCAACACCACCCACCCTCAAAGTCAAGCGGACGGAAAGCCTGTCATTATATTCCAGCCTGCAGCCTTGGAGGTGAATGCTGGGGGTTGGGGTATGGGGGGTGTGGGAGGGGGATTCTTTGTGGGAGTTGGGGCGGGGGGCTCCTTCGTTTGCGGGAGAGAGGTTCGGGGGCTTTTTCCGGTTGGTCGGCAAGTCCTGGAAATTGCTGCCGTCGATGGGCGGGGCTCGGGGTTTGGCCCGGGGCGTCGGAGCGGGGGGGTTCTTCCGGATGTATTGCTGCGCTCCGCCCGCCTTTGTCTATCACGCCGCAGTGGCCCTTATCCCAGAAAAGCGCGGGGAACCACTGCAACGGCCATAGCTTTGTCTGCTCAAAACCGAAAAGGCGTCCATGGACCCCATGAACGCGATCGGCAGCAAGACCCCATGCGGCACCTACACCCCGTCCAGAACAGGAATCCACCACCCCCACCGAATCCGAACCCACAAAAACACCGCCCTCCACTCCTCGTCGACGCCGAGACGGCAGGGAAGCGCCGATGGCGCGGCATGGATGTGCCGAAGGCAAAGCAGGGGAGCGCTGAGACGCGCAGCATGGTTGAGGCGCACGAAAAATTCTGAAATTCACCCCACGCTGCGGGCCCGCGCCCGCTCCTCTGCCGTGGGCTCCGCCCAATCCCAGGCCGCGCCGCAGGCGCTCCCCTGCCCGCAAGCCCGCCACGCTCCGCATCCCAATGACACCCCGGCTTCCTGCCTCCCCGCGCCACCACCCCGAGCCGACCACCCCGAGCCGAAAGGGCATGGGAGCGCCAAGGGCGTGGTAGGGATGTGCCGTGAGGCACAGCAGTGATGCGCTGAGACGCGCAGCATGGTTGAGGCGCACGAAAAATCCCGAACCCCACTTCATGCCGTGGACCTCAACCCGCTCCCCTGGCGTGGGCTCCGCCCACTCCCCTGCCACGCCGCCGGCGTTCCCCTGCTCGCAAGTCCACCACGCTCCGCATCCCAATGACACCCCGGCTTCCTACCTCCCCGCGCCACCACCCCGAGCCGACCACCCCGCGCCGAAGGGCAGGGGAGCGCCGAGGGCGCGGCAGGGATGGGCCGAGGGAACAGCAGGGATGCGGTGAGACGCGCAGCATGGTTGAGTCGCACGGAAAATCCCGAACCCCACTCCATGCCGCGGGCCCGCGCCCGCACTCCTGCCGTGGGCTCCGCTCACTCCCATGCCGCGCCGCCTGCGTTCCCCTGCTCGCAAGTCCACCACGCCCCACATCCCCAATGACACCCCGGCTTCCTGCCTTCCCTGCGCCATCACCCCGCGCCGACCACCCCGCCTCACCACCCCGAGCCGAAGGGCAGGGGAGCGTCGTAGTCGCTCTTGCCGAGTGGCTTCGACGGGTCCGTTAAGGGGAACTTGAAGCACGGGGTTGAATCGATTTTCGGGAGGTTGGGTTCCTTTCTTGAAAAAAATGTCGTCACGGTGTTGTATTGAAGCGGTTGGAGGGAAGGAGTGGGGTTTTGGAAATGGTTCTTTCATTGGGTTTGGAAACCTTAACGGAAATTTTCCCGTGAGGATCCATTTGCGTCGGTTCGTGTGACAGAAATCTTGAATCTTCCCGGAATCAGGCAAACCTTCTCCCTTTTTCCACCATTCGATCTCCCGTGCTTATCCCCTCCTTCGACTTTTCCAAGAACTACCCCCGGCCCAACGGTACCGAGGGGGCCGGTCCTGACGGCGGGCCCCCGTTTTCGCCGACCCGGGGCATTTCCCGCGCGCTCGACGAGCAGGTCCGGCGGGACTGTGCGTGGTTTGCCGGCTACATTGGGGGCCGTTCCCAGCAGGAGCCGACCGGGGGAGGGATGGCGGCTGGTGCGCTCAGCGCCCTGCACGCGGACATGCGGCTGTGGCGTCCGCACGGTTCCGCGCCCTACCACTTGCCGCAGGGACTCTACGAGCCGAACCGGGCCCTGCGGAACGCCCGCACCGGGGCGGCGGCCCACCGCGTTTCGCAGAACCTGGGCAAGGCGCAGCCGCGCGGGGCGCACCGCGTGGAGGAGACCCTCCTCCTCCACCTGCTGCCACCCCCCGAGCCCCGGCCCGAGCTGCCCCTCCTGCCGCAGTACGACGCGTGGGCCTACCGCTGCCTGCAGTCGCTGCAGGGTGCCTTCGAGCCCCGGGAGGGCGAGCAGCCCCGCGTCTTCGGCACCCTCGGCACCGTGCAGCTCTTCCTCAATCTCTTCCTGAAGTACCAGTTCGCCTGGCTCGTGTCGGGCCGATGGGAAGAGGAGCAGTTCCGGCCGACCCCCCTGCCGGCCAATCTCGCCCCCCTCGCCTCCTACCCCACGGCCCTGCACGCCCCCGTGGAAAACATGCTGCTGACCCAACTGCGCGGCTGGATGCCGCGCTCGGTGACCGCGCACCTCGGGAGCGGAGGGACCCTGCGGGACCGGCACGACCAGTGGGTGCACTGGTCGCGGCTCGACGACTTTTCCACCTACCTCGGCGTCCAGGTCCTCCTGCGCCGCTGGGCCAGCCGGACCTGGCCCGCCGAGATGCTCCGCCGGCTCCACTACCCCGGCTTTCCCGGGCCGTACCGCGGCATCGCCGTCCCGACCCCGGAACCCGGCCGGATCCTCGGCCTCGGGGAGATCCCCTCCAGCCCCCTCCTCGAGGCGGCCCTCGCCCTCGAGGACACCGGCCTGGACAGTCTCCTCGGGGCGCGGGGCGGGCTGGCCAAGCTCGGCTCCGGCCCCCCGGCCAGCTCCCCCGCGGAGACCGTCCACGAGCCGGCCCCTCCCACCTTCCTCGCGGACGAGCACCCGCACTACGCGATCGAGCGCGATCCCGCCGCAGGAGACAGGCCCATCCTCTACCTCAAGGACTACGACGCTCCCTACTTCACGCTCCGGCGCCATTGCGAGGTGAACCGCAACGCCGCCTGGGCGAACATCGACTTCGGCACCCTCGACTTCTCCCGCCGCGGCTGGGGTGGCAGCAGCTTCCTCGGGGAGATCCTCCGGCGGGGCGGCAACCCCTGGAAGCCCGAGTCCCCCCTCTTCTGGTGTGGCCCCGTGCACGGGCAACAGACCCAGCACAACGCCGGCACCGGCTACATGGGCGGCCTCGCCGGCTTTGCTCCCGGGCGCCGCCGCGGTGGCCTCCCGGCCGAGGAGCGGGAGGCCACCGCGGGCCGGATCCTCGCCCTCCTCGCCCCCTACGCGACCCTCCGCGCCTGTCCCGACAACCGACACTTCACCGCCGAGAAAATCGAGGCCCTCCTCGCCGCGGACGGTCCGTGGGCCCGGATCCCCGAGGCGACCGGCCCCAGCAGTCAGCCGGGGCCGGAGTAAGCGGAGGAACCCCGCGGCCGGGCCCAGCGCCCGCCCCGGCCCGGCACCCCTTCCGGCCTCCCGGCACCCCTCCGGCGCCCCGGCACCCCTCCGGCACCCCGGCACCCCTCCGGCCTCCCGCCCGCGGCACCCTCCGCCAACCCCCGATTCCCCCCGCACCGGAAGCGGGGGCCCGTCGGCTCTCCTCGCGCGCGCCCCTTGCCCCGAAGGCGGAACCCGGATTGCACTACCATGGATTTGCCCCTCATCCTCAAGGACATGGAGAAGATGTCGGAGAAGCAGCTGATGACCCGGGCCGCTTGGCTCTACTACATCGCCGGGTTGAACCAGGAAGCCGCCTCCCAGCGCATGGGACTCAGCCGGGCCCGGGTGAACAAGCTCCTCCAACAGGCCCGGGAGTCCGGGCTCGTCTCCATCCTCATCGACGACCGCGAGCTCGGCCTGCTGCCCGTGGAGGAAGCGATCCTCCGGGAATTCGGGCTCGACTTCTGCCGGACGACCCCCGCGTACGGACTGAGCGAGAAAGAGAGCGGGCCCGGCGGTCCCCTCGAGGATTTCCCCTTCCGGGCCGTCGGGGCGGCCACCGCCCGTTTCCTGCGCGAGCAACTCACCTCCAACCCCGAGCTGACCATCGGCACCGGTTGGGGACGGACCCTTGCCAGCGTGAGCGGACAGTTCCCGACGATGAACGCGCAGGGCGCCCGCTTTGTCAGCCTGATGGGCTCGCTGACCGCCAACTCCGCCTTCAACCCCTTCGAGGTCGTCCAATCCTTCGCGCAGGTGACGGGCGGGCAGGGTTTTTTCCTGCCCGTTCCCTTCATCGCGGATTCGCCGGAGGACCGGACCGTCCTCCTCTCCCAGCGGATCGTGGCGCGCCCCCTTGAGCTCGCCCGCTACACCGACCTCGCCCTCCTCAGCGTGGGCGAGCTCACCGAGGCCTCCCTCCTCCGGCAGCAGGGCATGATCACCGCCGAGGAACTGCGGGAGCTGCACCGGGCTGGAGCCGTCGGCGATACCAACGGACTCTTCTTCGACCGGGCCGGCCGACCCGTGGATCATCCCCTCAACGAGCGCACCATCGCCGCCGGCCTGCAGGACCTCGCCCGCTCCCGGGCCGTTCTCCTCTCTGCCGGCCGCCCGAAGATCGAGGCGACCGAGGCCCTCCTGCGCAGCGGGGCGATCAAGGGACTCATCATCGACGGCGACTCCGCCGAGGCCCTCGTCGCCCGGTGCGCCCCCGCGCGGACCGAGCCCCCCCTCCCCCAGGCCGTGGCCGAGCCCCCACCCGGAGCGGAAGCCCCGCCCCGGGCGGAGGACCTCAGCTAAAGACGATCCCCCCGTCCACGTTCAGCGTCTGGCCCGTCACGAAGGCGCTCTCGTCGGAGGCGAAGAACGCGACCGGCCCGACCACATCCTCCGGATCGCCGATGCGGGCGAGGGCCGTCTTCGCCTGCCATGCCTCCCGCACCTCCGGATCCTCCAGGTTCACCCGGCCCATTTCCGTGAGGATGATGCCCGGGCACACGCAGTTCGCGGTGATCCCGAGCGGCCCAACCTCCTGGGCGAGCACCCGGGTAAAGCCCATGACCGCGGCCTTGGAGGCCGAGTAGTGGGCCTGCTCCGGCGCGCCGTGCTTCCCCCCGATGGAGGCGATGTTGACGATCCGGCCGTAGCCCCTCGCCTTCATCGCCGGGAGGAAGGCCTGGGTGACGAGGAAGGAGCCCTTCGCGTTGACATCCATCACCCGGTCCCAGTGCTCCTCCGGCAACCCGTCCATGGCGCCGGCGATGAGGATGCCCGCGTTGTTGACCAGCGCATCGGCGTGCCCGAAAAGCTCGAGGAAACGCCCGGCCATGGCGGCGACCTCCTCCCGGTCGCTGACATCCGCGGGGAGGATCTCCGCCCGTCTCCCCCGTTCCCGGATCGCCGAGGCGACGGAGGCGAGGGCCTCGGCCTGGGACTCGATGTCGTTCAGGCCGACATCGTAGCCCCGGGCGGCGAGGCCGCGGGCGATAGCAGCACCGATGCCGCGGCTGGCACCGGTCACGAGAGCCGTGCGGGGATCACTCATGGGACGGGGGATTCAGGGGTGGGGAGGGGTGCGAGAGGGAGACCCATTCGGGACGGGTCCCTCCCGGGCGGGAAGGCGCGCACCCGGACTCCGCCGCGAGGGCGACCGCCGGGCTCACCGCCCGAGGACCTCCCGGGCGGCCGGGTAGAGCGCCTCGTACTGTTGGTACAATTCCTCATAGCGGGCGACCGCCTGCGGATCCGGATCCACTTGGCGCCCCGGGCGGACCATCGCGGCGATGCCCTCGTCGAGGGAGGCGAAATGACCGGCCCCGTGGGCGGCGAGGACCGCGGATCCCGTGGAGGGGGCATCCGGGGAGGCGGGGATCCGGATGGGCAGGCCCGAGGTGTCCGCGTGGATCTGCATCCACAGGTCCGAAGCGGAGGCACCCCCGCCGACCGTCATCTCAGTGGCCTCGTAGCCCGCCCGGGAGAAGGCGTTGAGAATCGCCCGGGTACCGAAGCCAATGCCCTCCATGATCGCCCGGAAGAGGTGGTGCTTCTCGTGGGCAAGGGTCAGCCCGAGGATCGCGCCGCGGGAGTGCGGATCCGTGTAGGGGGTGCGGTTCCCCTGGAAATGGTCCTGGACGATCAGGCCCTCGGCCCCCGGCTCGAGGGCGGCCGCCTTCGCGTTCAGCTCCTCGTAGTCGAGCCCTCCCGTGAGGCGACCCAGCCAGTTGATGATGGATCCCGTGGACGTCTGCCCGCCCTCCACGATGAAGCGGCCCGGGTAAACGATGTCCGCGTAGGACCCCCAGACCCCCGAAGCGCTCAGCGGGCTCTCCGTGACCCCGAACTGCAGGTGGGACGAGCCCGTGATCAGCGCGAGCTGTCCCGGCCGGGCGACCCCCAGCCCGATCATCCCGATGAGGGCATCCGCCCCGCCCTGGACCACCTTGACCGCGCGGGGAAGGCCCAGCTCCCCGGCCGCGCGCGCGGAGAGCGTGCCGATGACCTCGCCCGGGGCCACCACCCGGGGCGGCCACTTCTCCCGCAACTCCGGAATGCCGAGAGCGTCCACCAGGCTCTCCGCCCATCCCCCCTCGTCGTTGCGGTAGTGCCAGCGGAGGCCCGCGTTGTCGAGGCTGGCCGCCCACTCCCCCGTCAGCTGGTAGGTGAGAAAGTCCTGGTACTCACAGATCCGGTGGGCCCTCGCGAAGATCTCCGGCTCGTGCCGCCGGAGCCAGAGCGCCTTCGGGATCATCCACTCGGCGGAGACCGGTCCCTGGCCGCCCCCGTTCAGGCGGAGCGCCGGGTCGCCCGTGGCGAGGACCGCGTCCGCTTCCTCGCCCGCGCGCACATCCATCCAGAGGATCGCCGGCCGGAGCGCCTGCCCCTCCTCGTCGAGGGCCACGACCGTACAGCTCGTGGTCGCGTAGGCGATCGCCTCGACCTCCGCCGGATCGACCGAGGACTCGGCGAGCACCCCGCGGGTCGCCTCGACAAAATTCCGCCACCAATCGGCCGGATCCTGCTCGGCCCGGGCCCCCGGCCCGAATTGGGTCTCATAGGGAACGGACACGCTGCCGTGGCAGGTGCCCTCCAGATCGTAGATCCGGGCGCGGAGACTCTCCGTGCCGCCGTCCGCCGTCAGTACATAGGCCATGGTCCTGCTCCTTTCCTCAACGCAAGCGACTCGCCGGACCCGGGGGAGGACGGCCCTCCCGCCCGGGCGCGGACCGGGACCGGCCCCGCCGCCCGGCACCCTGCCGAGCTCTCCCCGCGTTTCCACTCATCGCTGCCTTCATGCTTCCTTCGTCCACTCCCGCACCAGCGCCTCCACCTCCGGCAAGGCCTCCCAATGCGGCATGTGGCCGACTCGCGGGAAATGATGGACAGCAATCCGCGGCGAGACCAGCACGCACTCCCGCCAGTCGAGGATCCGGTCCCGGTGGCCGAGGAGGACCCGCACCGGGAGGGAGGCGGCCAGCCGGTTCAGCCTTCCCCGCAGGTCGACCGCCTGCCCCCCTACCCCCAGCAAAGAGTCGACCAACGCGACCAGCCGCCCCGCGGCCAACCGCCCCGCGATGAGTTCCACGGCCGCCTCGGAGAGCCCGTTCGGCCCGTCCGTCATCCGCGAGAGCAGGTGCCCGACCTCGCCCGGCCGGGAGGCACCCGCCAGCCCGCGGAGGAAACCGGCGTCGACCGCGTGACCCAGCCCGAGCGGAGCGAGCAGCGTGAGCGAGTCGGCGAGCCCCCGCTCGGCGAGGGCGACCGCCGGCACCGCCCCGAGGGAGTGGGCCACCACCGGGACCGGGGCCCCGCCCCAGCGCCGGGCGGCAAAAGCGGCCACCCCCTCGGCCAGCTCGTGGGCATCCCTCCCCTCGAGCGTGCTCTCCCCGTGCCCCGGCAAGTCCACCGCGACCGTCCGCCGCCCGGCCCGGGAGAGCTGGGCGGTGAGGGCCGACCACACGCTGTGATCGCCGGCCAGGCCGTGGAGGAAGAGGACGGGCGCGCCGGTGGCGGGACCCTCCTCGCGGCTGGCGATGCCCCCGACCAAGGCGGGCCCCGCTTCCCCCCCCGCCGGGATTGCCTCCACATCGACCCGCTCGACCCGCCCCCGGCGACCCGTGCCCCGGACCGCGGCCAGCTCCAGCCCGCGCTGGCGGGCCAGCCGGCGGGCCGCCGGAGTCGCCCGCACCCGCCCGCCGGAGGTGCGGGGCTCCGCCGCCGCCGCCGGACCCACCGCAACGACCTCGCCGGCCGCCCCGGCCCCAACGGAGACCCCGTTGCCGGCGGGAGCCGACCAGGGCGCCCCGCCCGCCTCCTCCCCCGCACCCGCGGGGGCCTCCTCCGCGTCCCCGGCCGCCGTCCAATCCGGACCCTCCCCCACATCCACCCTCGCGATCGGTGCGCCCACGGCCACCGTGTCGCCGATCTCCGCGAGCACCTCCGTGACCACCCCGGCCCCGAGAGCCGGGAATTCCACCACCGTCTTGTCGGTCTCCACCTCGAGGATCGGCTCCCCCCGCTCGAAGGGCGTGCCCGGGTCCACCAGCCAGCTGACCAGCCGGCCCTCCTCCATGGTTTCCCCGAGCCGGGGCATCCGCAGGAGTCCCGTGCCGCTCATGCCAACAGCTTCCTCGCGGTCTCCTCGATCAGCTCGGCCCCCGGCACGGAGCCCTTCTCCAGCTCCACCGAGACCGAGATGGGGATGTCCTCCCCGGTGACCCGGACGACCGGGTCCTCGAGGAAGTCGAAGCACTCCTCGGAGATCCGGGCGGCCAGCTCCGCCCCGACCCCCGCGGTCATCGGGCCCTCCGAGACCACCATGGCCTTGCCCGTCTTCTCGACCTCGCGGCGGACCGTCGCGAAGTCGAGCGGGTTCAGCGTGCGCAGGTCGATGACGCTGACCTCGATGCCCTGCCCCGCGAGCGTCTCGGCCGCGGCCATCGCGTGGTGGACCACCCGCGAGTAGGCCACGAGGACCCCGTCGCGTCCCTCCCGGCGCACCACCGCCTCTCCCCAGGCCGGCGGGGGCTCGTCGAGGTCGACCTCCTCCCGGAGAGCGTAGAGGCCCTTGTGCTCGATGAAGACGACCGGATCCGGCTGCTCGAGGGCCTGCCGGAGCAGGTGGTAGGCATCGTAAACCGTGGCCGGCATGCACAGCCGCAGACCCGGCGTGTGCATCACGTAGGCCTCGAGGCTCTGGCTGTGCTGGGCACCCGCCGACCGGCCCGTGCCCCCCTGCGTGCGCAGGACCATGGGCACCCCGATCTGCCCGCCGAACATGTAGCGGATCTTCGCGGCCTGGTTGCAGAGCTGGTCCATGGCCATGCCGAGGAAGTCGACGTACATCAGCTCGGCGATCGGCCGCATGCCGGCCATGGCCGCCCCGACCGCCGTGCCCACGATGGCCGGCTCGGAGATGGGGGTGTCGATCAGCCGGTCCGGCCCGAACTCCTCGATGAGCCCCTTGGTCACGCCATAGGCGCCCCCGTAACGGCCCACCTCCTCCCCGATCACGAAGACGTCGTCGTCGGCGCGGAGCGCCTCGGCGTGGGCCCGGTTGAGGGCCTCGCGGTAGGTTAGCATGGGCATGGCTCAGTCGCGGGCGAGGACGCGGTCGATGCGGGTGCGGACGGGCTCCGGCTCCGGTTGATCGGGGGCGAAGACATCACGGAACATGCTGTCGAGCTGGGGCTCGGCCGAGGCGATGGCGTAGTCGATGGCGGCGTCCATCTCCGTGGCGACCTCGCGGTCGAGGGTGTCCAGCTCCTCCTCGGCGACCCCCTCCGCGAGGAGCTCGTCGCGGGCCCGGCTGACCGGATCGCGCCGCCGCCCCTCCGCCTCTTCCTCCTCCGTGCGGTAGGGGCTCTTGTCCTTGCGGGCGTGGCCGAAGAAGCGGTAGCAGTCGATCGCGAGGAAACCCGGCCGGCCCTCCCGGGCCGCGCCCACGATCCGCTCCGCGGCCGCCCGCACCGCGAGCACGTCGACCCCGTCCACCGTCTCCGCCCGCAGGCCGAAGGCGGCCGCCCGCTCGTGCAGGGCGGTGGCCTTGGTGGCCTGGTCGATGCGCGTGCCCATGCCCCACTGGTTGTTCACGCAGACGAAGACGACCGGCAGGTCCCAGAGGGCCGCCATGTTCATGGACTCGTAAAGGATGCCCTGCTGCATGGCCCCGTCCCCGAAGAAGGCGAGGGAGACCGCCCCGCTCCGGCGGCGCCGGGCCACCAGCCCCGCCCCGACCACCGCGGGGATTCCCCCGCCGACGATGGCGTTGGCCCCGAGGTGGCCGAGGCTCATGTCGGCGATGTGCATGGAGCCACCCTTGCCGTGGCAATACCCCGTTTCCTTCCCCCCGATCTCCGCCATCATGCGGCGCGGATCCGCTCCCCGGGCGAGAAAGATGCCGTGCCCGCGGTGGTGGGTGGTGAAGGTGTCGCCGTCCCGCATGGTCGTGCCCACCCCGACGGCGGCGCCCTCCTCACCGATGGAGAGGTGGAGCATGGAGCCGGCGCTCTCCCCGCGGACGAAGAGTTCGCCGACGCGCTCCTCGAAGGTGCGCACGCGCCGCATCTCGCGGTAGAGGGGCAGCCGTTCCGGTGCGGGAGTGGTTACGGGGGTGGCCGGTGCGGGACCGGCTTTCGCGGGGGTGGTCATGGCAGTCTCCGTTGCTAGAGGATGCTCAACTTGGTGGTGCGCGACACGATGGCCACGGCGACGAGAATGAGGAGGCCCTTCACGATGCTCTGGATGTAGGTGTCCAGCCCGATGAGGTTGAGGCCGTTGTTCATGACCCCGATGAAGAGGGCCCCGAAAAAGGTGCCGAAGACGGTGGCCATGCCCGGGCGGAACATGGTCATCCCGATGAAGACGGTGGCGAGGCCGTCCAGCAGGTAGCGCTCGCCCACATTGGGCTGGCCGGACCCGAGCCGCGCGGCGAGGAGGATGCCCGCGGCCGTGGCGAAGAGGGAGACCAGCACGAGGGAGGCCGTCCGGTGGAAGAGGACCCGGATGCCGGAGAGGTCGGCCGCCTTCGGGTTGCCCCCGACCGCGTAGATGTAGCGCCCGAACACCGTCCGCTCGAGCAGGATCCAGGCGAGGGCGACCGCCCCGAGCAGGAAGAAGGCGAGCAGGGGGAGCCCGTAGGCCCGCCCCTGGCCCAGCCAGGTGTACGCCTCCGGCAGGCCCCCGTAGATGGCGCGGCCCTCGGTGACGTAGAAGTTGATCCCGAAAAGGATGGAGCCGGTGGCGAGGGTGGCGATGAGGGAAGGGATTCCCACGCGGGTGACGAGGAGCCCGTTGACCACCCCGACGACCAATCCGGCCCCGAAGGTGATCGCGAAGGCGAGGGGGAGCGGGTAGCCGTTCACGAGGAGCAGCGGCGTGAGGATCCCGGCGAGGCCGACGGTGTAGCCGACGGAGAGGTCGATCTCCCGGGCGGCGAAGCCGAAGGTGAGCCCGATGCCCACGATCCCGAGGATGGCGATCTGCTGCAGGATGTTCGTGAGGTTGAACACGGTCATGAACCGGTCCACGAAGAGGGAAAGGCCCGCGAACATGACGGCGAGGACCAGCAGCGTGGAGTAGCGCAGCATCCAGTCGCGGAGCCGCGAGGAGGAGGCCGCGGAGGGGGTGGAGGGGGCCGCCGGGGAGGGGGGATCGGTCTTCATGCGGCGGCGGCCATGGCCCGGATCAAGATTTCCTCGGAGTAGTCGGGGGCGGGAATGGCCGGTCCCGGCCTTCCCTCCACGAAGGGAATGGTGCGGTGGGTGACCTGCTCGATCTCGAGAAGGTCGGAGGAGGCGAGGAGGACGGCCACCCCGGCCTCCGCGAAGCGGCGGATGTGGCCGTAGATCTCCTCCTTGGCCCCGATGTCGATGCCCTCGGTCGGCTCGAGGAAGAGGAGGACCCGGTAGTGCTCCCCGGCACCGTAGAGCCACTTGCCGAGGGAGACCTTCTGCTTGTTGCCGCCGGAGAGGGTCTTGACCACCTGCTGGGGGCCGGTCGCGCGCACATTGAGGGCGGACATGACCGCCCGGGACTCCCGCCCCTCCCGGCGCCGGCTGAGGAACCCGGCGGACCGGCCGGCCTCCGGGTGGACGAGGGAGAGATTCTCCCCGACGGTCCCGTCCGGGAGCAGGGCGTTCTCCATGCGATGGTCCGGCACGAAGCCGACCCCGAGGCGCTGCAGGGTGCGCGGGGAAGGCCGGTCCACCACCGCGCCACCCACCTCGAGGGTCCCGGCGCGAACGCCCTCCCCCGTGAAGAGGGAGCGGGCGAAGGCGAAGTGGCCCGCCCCGGTCAGGCCGATCAGGCCGACCACCTCGCCGGGAAAGAGGGCAAACTCCGGGACGGCAACACCGCCGGCCCGCCAGTCGCGCACCGCGAGCACCGGCTCGCCCCCGCGCCCGGCCGCCTTCGCGGCGATCGCCTCCTCCTGCCGCATACCCCTGCGCAGCATCAACTCGACCATCTCGGCCATGGTGAGTTCCGCCGCCGGGCGGGTGTCCACATGGCGACCGTCGCGCAGCGTGGTGATCTCGTCGGAGAGCGCCTTCACCTCGGAGAGGAAGTGGCTGATGAGGACGACGCCCACCCCCTTTCCCGGGAGCAGGCGGATGATCTCCCAGAGCCGCCGCTTCTCCCGGTCCGGCAGGGTGGCGGTGGGCTCGTCGAGGATGAGCAGGCGGACGTTGCCGCGGAGGGCGCGCACGATCTCGACGACCTTCCGGTCGGCCACCGCGAGGCGGTCCACCGGGATTGAGAGATCGATCTCCACGCCCGGGAACCACTGCCCGAGGAGGGCCTCGGCCCGGCGGTGCAGTTCTCCCCGCCGGAGGAAGAAGCCCCCGCGGGTGGGTTCATCGCCGAGGAGGAGATTCTGGGCCCCGGTCAGGGTGGGCACGAGCGAGCCCTCCTGGCTGACGAGGGCGATCCCCCGCTGCATGGCCTCGCGGGTGGAGGCGAAGCTGACCGCCTCGCCCTCCACGAAGACCTGCCCGCGGGTCGGGCGCTGCGTGCCGGCAAGGACGCTCATGAGGGTCGACTTGCCCGCCCCGTTCTCCCCGATGAGGCCGTGCACACGGTCGAAACGGAAGGCGACGGTCACCTCGTCGAGCGCCCGCACGCCCGGGAATTCCATGACGATGTCCCGCAACTCCACGCGGGCCGCCGCTGGCTCCGGCTCTCTCATGAAGGGTCCGAAAAAAAAAGAGGGGGCGGGGCGCGGCGTTCCCCCACCGGGTCCGCCGCGCCCCGCCCTTTCCCTCAAAGGTACTCCTCGCAGTTGTCCTTGGTGACGAGGGGCGCGTCCATGTAGACGGTGTCCGCGGGGATCACTGCCTCGCGGGGCTCGCCCTCCACGACGATCTCGGTGATCCATTCGCCCACCTGTCCGCCCATGCCCTCGAAGGGCTGCGCGACCGTGGCGATCATCATGCTGTCCGGCTTGCAGACCTCGGCAACCGCCTGGGGATGGCCGTCGATGCCGATCACCTTCACGTCCGAGAGCCCGGAGGCCTTCATCACGTTGATCGTGGCCTGGGCAGGCTCATCCCAAGGCGCCCACACCGCGTCGATGTCGTTCCCGAAACGGGCCACATAGTCCTGCATGGTCGAGGTGGTGTCCTCGAAGAAGGCGGTGTAGTCGATGTTGTGCTCGGCGAGGAGATTCACGCCGCCGTACTCCTTGAGCACGTCCTCCATCACGTCGCCCCGCTTCCGGGTGCCGTGGTGCTCGGCCATGCGGAAGAAGATGAGGTTCCCCTCCCCTCCCATCTGGTCGAGGAGATAGGGGGAGACATCCGCGGACATCGCCCAGTTGTTGGTGGTGATGTCCGCCATCACACCGTCGATATAACCACTGTCCACCGAGAAGACCGGGATGCCCGCCTCGAGGGCCGCGTCCAGCGCCGCCCGCGATGCGCGCAGGTCCGCCATGGTGATGATGATCGCGTCGACCCCGCGGGCCGTCGCGTCCTGGAGGTTCGAGGCCGTCGCCTCCCCGGAGCCGCCCGAGTCGAGGAAGCTCACGTTCCAGTCCTTGCCGGATTCCTCCAGCCACTCCTCGAAGCCGGCCTTCACCCGCTGCTCGGATTGGGCCGCCGCGTTCGAGTGAACCCAGGCCACATCGAGGGCATGGGCAGAAACCGCGCCTCCCAGTGCCGAGGCGCAGAGGAGCGCGCCGAATACGCGCCGGGGTCGATGCAGGAAGCAATTGTTCATAGGGTATCCTGTAATGGGGGTTCTTCGTGTGTGCAGAGTCGCAACGATCCCCATACCAATCCGCCCCCGCTACAAAAGTCCAGCAAAAAAACTTTTGTCCGCGACATCCGCATCCCCGCCACCGCCGCCGGGGTGTGCGGGGCCTGTCCCCGCGCCCTCTCCTCCCAACCGCCCCCCCAACCACACCCCCTTTTGCCACCGGTCGGGAGTTCGGTGGGGAACGACCGGAGGGCTCCGTTTCCTCCGCATCCCCATCGGGACCTCGGGAAGAGGCTGGTCCGGCCCGCGGACGGCGGGGGGAGCCGCCGGGACGAGAGAGGGACCCGCGGGGGACGAACGTAGGGGGACGAGCCGCGCGGAGCGGTTCTACGACCCGGCATGGCGAGGAGGCGTCCCCGTGCCGGAAGGCCCCCGCCCGCGGCGCCGACCGTCCACGGGAATCGCCGGGCAACGGGACTTATCCCCGCGCCGCCACCCCTTTCTCTCCGCCCGCGGCGATCCCCATGACGGAAATCCGCCCGGGCCCGGTCCGGCCGCCGGCGCCGGCGGGACGGATTCGGGGTCGACGCCCGCCACGGCCCGGGGAGAAGGATGGGAGGCCGAAGGGCGCGGGGGCTTGCCGGCAGGGGCCCGGCAGCGAGCCGGCATGGCGAGGAGGCGTCCCCGTGCCAGAAGGCCCCCGCCCGCGGCACCGACCGGCCACGGGAATCGCCCGGGCAACGGGACTTATCCCCGCGCCACCCCCCTCTCTCTCCGCCCGCGGCGATCCCCATGACGGAAATCCGCCCGGGCCCGGTTCGGCCGCCGGCGGGGCGCCGGAGGTGCGGATTCAGGGTCGACGCCCGCCACGGTCCGGGGAGAAGGGTAGGAGGCCGAAGGGGCTTGGGGCTCGCGGACAAGGGCCCCGTCCCGAGCCGGCGCGCCCGGGAGTTCTTCCCGGCCGGGCCCGCGAGGGGCCGATCCGGGGCGGATTTGGGGCTCGGTGGCGAGGAGCGGCTCGCCTCGACGCGGCGCGCGGGGGCCGCGGAGAGCGGCTCCGGCGTCCGCTGTGGTCTTGGACGCCGCCCCTCCTACAGAGAGTGGAGAGCGCGGCCGTCGACGGCGAGGGCCGCTTCCTTGACGGCCTCGGAGAGGGTGGGATGGGCGTGGACCGTGCGGGCGAGATCTTCGGCCGAGCCCCCGTACTCGATGTGGGCGACCGCCGAGGCGATCATCTCGGAGGCGTTGCGCGAGACGATCTCCACGCCGAGGAGGCGGTCGGTGGAGGCGTCCGCGTGGACGAGGACGATGCCTTCGGTGGCGTCGGTGGCGAGGGCGCGACCGTTGGCGGCGATGGGGAAGCGGCCGGTCCGGATCTCATGGCCGGCCTCCTTCGCGGCCTCGGCCCCGTAGCCGACGGCAGCGATTTCCGGGTCCGTGTAGATGACGTTGGGGATCGCGAAGTAGTTCACATGGCCGGCCTGGCCGGCCAGCTGTTCGGCGAGCGCGACGCCCTCCTCCTCGGCCTTGTGGGCGAGCATGGGCCCGGCGATGAGGTCGCCGATCGCGTAGACCCCGGCGACGCTCGTGCGAAAGTGCCCGTCGGTCTTCACCCGCTTCTTCTCGTCCAGCTCGACCCCGACCTCCTCCAGCCCGAGGCCGTCGCTCACCGGGGCCCGCCCCACCGAGACCAGCACCTTGTCGGCCTCGAAGGAGAGGTCCTCTCCCTTGGGGCCCTCGGCGGTGAGGACCACGCGCCCCTTCTTCCCATGGCTCGCGCCGGTCACCTTGGTGGACTTGTGGAAGCGGAGGCCCTGCTTCTTGAAGATCCGCTCGGCGACCTTGCTGATCTCCGGGTCGAAGCCCGCGGCGATCCGCGGCAGGAATTCGACCACGTCCACCTCGGCACCGAGCCGTTGCCAGACCGAGCCCATTTCCAGGCCGATCGCCCCGGCCCCGATCACCACCATCTTTTCCGGGATCGCCTCGAGGGCGATCGCCTCATCGCTGCTCAGGATGGTTTCGCCGTCAAAGGGCAGGAAGGGCAGCTCGACCGAGCGCGATCCCGTGGCGAGGATGACCGCCTCGGCCCGCAGGCGGAGCTCGCCCTCCTCCCCGCGGACGAGGACCTCCCCGTCGCCGGCGAGGGCACCCTCCCCCGTGAAAACGGTGATCCCGCGGCCGTCCACCAATTGGCGCACCCCGCCGACGAGCTTGGCGACCACTTCGTCCTTGTGCTGCATCAGCTGGTCGAGCTGCACCTCGATGGTCCCCCCGATCCCGTGGTGGGAGCCGTGGTCGCGGGCGGCGGTGAGGACCTCGGTGGAATGGAGGAGCGCCTTGCTGGGGATGCAGCCCACATTCAGGCACGTGCCGCCGAGCGTCGGTCGCTTCTCCACGAGGGCCACCCGCTTGCCGAGCTGGGCTCCGCGGAGGGCGCATACATAGCCGCCGGGGCCGGCCCCGAGCACGATCCAGTCAAAGGAGGTTTCCGCCTGCGTCATCCCCGAGGGGCTAGCACGGGCCGGGGCGGGCAGCAAGCTCGACCCGCGCGCCGCGGGATCCGCGGATGCCGTTCGGTGCCCCGCCGGGCCTCAGTCCTCGTCGCCGGAGGGCGAATCGAGGTCCGCCTCCTCCTCCGCCGCGAATTCCTCGCCGGCCGCGGTGAACTGGCGCTGGCGCCGGTGCTCCGGCAGCGGGGAGAGGGTCACGGAGACATTCCGGCCGGCGAGGCGCGGCTCACTGTCGGCGGTCGCGACCCCTTGCAGGTCCTCGGTGGCCCGCTTGATCGTCTCGAAACCCAGCTCGGTGTGCTCCATCTCCCGCCCGCGGAACATGAGGGTGAGCTTGAGCTTGTTGCCCTTGGCGAGGAAATCCTCGGCACGACGAATCTTGGTCATGTAGTCGTGCGTGTCGATCTTCACCCGGAACTTCACCTCCTTCATCTTCTGGGTGGTCGCCTTCGACTCCTTCTGCTTCTTGCTCAGCTCGTAGCGGTACTTGCCGAAGTCGAGGATGCGGCAGACGGGCGGCTTGGCGGTGGGGGCGACCTCCACGAGGTCGAGCCCGACCTCCTTGGCCAGCTCCAGCGCCTTCTTCGTGGGCATCACCCCGATCATGGTTCCCTCGGGGCCGACCACGCGGATCTCGGGTACCCGAATGCGCTCGTTGCGGCGGGGTCCGGAAGGTTGCGGTCGCCGCCCGTGGCGGCCGGAAGAAGGTGCCCTCCCCATTCAGGAAGAGAGGACCAGGCGAAGGGACCGGTCGCGCCCGGTCCGCAGGTCCGCGGGAAGCGGAGTGAGGCAGGATGGAAAACCCATAGACTGCTGAAACTGCCCTCCCCTTTCGCGCATTTCAAGCCTCTCTTCCGGGGAATTTGCGGGGCGAACCCCGAAAACCGCAGCGTTGCCGAGGCCCCGGAAATCCTCTTGGCTCCGCAGTCGGCATGGTCCGGCGTCGGCGCAGGGGAATGGAGCCCGAGGAGTTCCAGATGGCTCCAATGATCGACATGGTCTTCCTCCTCCTCGTCTTCTTCATGACGGTGAGCACGCTCGCCCAGGCCCAGCAACGGGTGGAGCTGGACCTGCCGGAGAGCGAGGCCGCCCAAGTGCCCGAGGATCTCGCCGACCGCACCCC
Source organism: uncultured Opitutia bacterium (assembly GCA_913056175.1). Taxonomy (GTDB): domain Bacteria; phylum Verrucomicrobiota; class Verrucomicrobiia; order Opitutales; family Puniceicoccaceae; genus CAJXLM01. Next base: position 17,808 of record CAJXLM010000036.1, read on the forward strand.
GGTCTCCCTGCAGCGCGACGGTACCCTCTTCTGGGGGACGCGGCCGGTGGAGCGCGACGAGCTGGTCGAGCGGCTGTCCTCCCTGCGCGCCAGCGAGCCGGCCCTCCGGGTGCAGGTGCGCGCCGACCGCGCCACCTCCTTCGAGCACATCCGCGCGGCCCTGCAGGCCTGCGCAGAGGCCGGGGTGTACGATGTCCTCTACTCCACCTACGAGGCCGACTGAGCAAGCATCCCCCTTCTCCCCACCGCGGCCCGCATTCCCCCGCCTTTCTGCCACGCCCTGCCCTCCATCGAGCCCCTTTCGTCGCACCCATGGCCCGCCGCCGCCGACCGTCCGCCGACAAGCCGCAGATCGCGATCGCCCCGATGATCGACTGCGTCTTCCTGCTCCTCATCTACTTCATGGTCTCGGCGACCCTCGAGAAGCAGGAGGCCGACCTCTCCTTCGAGCTCCCCGGCACCGTGGAGACCTCCGAGCCGGTCGATCTCCCCGACGAGCAGGTCATCCTCATCCGCGGGGACGGGCAGGTCCTCGTGAACGACTACGCCCTCGACTCGCCCGACGCCCCCCGGTTCACCGAGCTGGCCACCACCCTGAACCGGTTCCGCCAGGCCGCCGAGGCCAACGACTCCGAGGCCACCGTGACCATCGCCCCGGAGGACCCCGCCCTCCACCAGTCCGTGGTCAAGGTGATGGACGCCTGCTCGGTCGCCGGTATCGAACGCATCCACTTCTCCCTCGCCGGCGGGACTTGAGCGGGGAAGGGGCCGAACCCTTCGCCCCGGTCTCCCGGCCCTCCCGGCTCCCCCGGCTTTCTCGCCGGGAGGGCGCGGCTCCTCCGCCGCCGGAGCCCGGCGGCCCGCTCTCAGGCCTGCACCCCGAAGGCGGTGTTGTGCTGCTTGAGGGTGGGATCGGAGCCGTAGAGGAAGTGCTTCTCCATCTGCGGCGAGTAACGCGTCATCGGCGGCGTCCGCCCGAGGGCCTCGGCCACGGCGCGGTGGTGGATGACCGATCCGCCGCAGCACACCCCGAGAAAGTCGATCCCCGCCTCCTTCGCCCGCACCGCGAAGTCGGCCATCTCGTAGCGGTTGCAGACCTGGGCCTCGAGGGCCGTCGGGAAGGTGCGGTCCACGGGAAGATGCACGGGGCAGCCGCAGTCCGGCAGGTTGAAGAAGGTCGGGTAGTTCGGGGTCGTCCGGAAGGCCACCGGCATCGCCGCGAGCGGACCGGGCACCTTCGCGGCGATCTGCTCGAGGATCGGCAGGCTCGTCACCGGGCCGCGGAAACAGTTCATGCCGACGACGGTGGCCCCGAGGTCGCGCAGGCGGGCGCAGGCCTCGGCCGGCTCCACGTCGTCCCGCAGTTGACCCGGCGCGAAGACCGCCACCATCAGCACGGACGGCAGGCCCACCCGCTGGATCTCCTCGAGGGCGATCTCCGCCTCCCGCTGGTAGTAGAGGGTCTCCGCCTGCATGAAGTCGACGCCCTCCTCGGCCGCCCACTCGCACATCTCCCGGTACATCGCCCGCACGGCCTCCTCGCTGGAGGGATCCGCGGGGTCGTAGAGGTTGGTGTTGCTGATGTTCCCGGCCACCAACGGGCGCTCCCCGTCCTCCCACTCCGCCGCCACCTTCCGGGCGATCTGCAGGGCGGAGCGGTTCAACGGCTCGAGCAGGTCCTCCTTCCCAATGATGCGCATCTTCTCACGATGCCCGTTGTAGGTGAAGGCGAGCGAGACGTCCGAACCGGCCCGGCAGAAATCCCGGGTCACCTGCTCGAGCACCTCGGGATGGTCGAGGGCGACCTCCGGCACGAAGGCGCCGGCCGCAAGATAGCCGCGGCGCTCGACCTCGAAGAGATAACCACCGGCACAGAGGACGGTGCCACGGTCGGAAAGGCGCTCGGCAAGGCCGCGGGTGGAGGGAAGGGAAGAGCTCATGGGTGGGTCGGGAGAGGGGGGTTGACGAAGGGGATGAGAAAACGGGAACGCACCCATCGAGGCGCGCGGGGGCGCGGGGGGCAAGCGCAAAGATTGTCATATCGTGATATTTTGATGGATCCGCTCCGGGCCGGTGCCCCCGTCGGTCGCTTCCTTCCCCAAATCCCTCCCCCGCAGCGGCTTGCCCACGCCGCTCTCCCTCGCCCGTCCCCGCGCCCCCGGCTTCCCACCTCTCTTCGGGGTTGCACCCCCGGCCCCGGTGCAGCAGGAATCGTACCGTGTCGAGTCAAGGGATGCAGCAGGTGCAGAAGCAGGGCCAGGCCATGGTCATGGCCCCGCAGCTGCAACATTCGCTGAAGATCCTGCAGGCACCAGCCCTCGAGCTGCGCTCGGCCATCCTCGAGGAGTTGCAGATGAACCCGACCCTCGAGGAACTGCCCATGGAGAGCGTGAGCCTCGACGATCCCGGGGAAGCTACCGAGGAGGGTCCCGAGGGGGAGCTGGACTTCGAGCGGGACAACTTCGCGGACCTCGCCGCTCTCAACGAGGAGTGGCGGGAGCAGTACGCGGACGAGGCCGCCGCGCGCACTCCCTCCTCCGAGGAGGAGGAGCGCCGCCGGCACTTCTTCGAGTCCTTCGTGGGGGAGAGTTCGCTCCAGGAACACCTCCTCGCGCAGGCGGACTTCGGCGAACTCGCCGCGGCGGAGCGAACCGCCCTCGAGTACCTCCTCGGCAGTCTCGACCGGGACGGCTTCCTCACGGACACGCCCGAGAACCTCGCCCTCCTCGCCGGGGTCCCCCTCGCCGCCCTGCAGCGGGCCCGCCAGCTCCTCCTCAGCTTCGACCCGATCGGGGTGGGCGCGGTGGACCGCCGGGAGTCGCTCCTCGTGCAACTGGAGGCGAAGGGCAAGGGGGACACGGTGGCCGCGCGCCTTCTCCGGGAGGCCTACGAGCCGCTCCTCCGCCGACGCCTGCCGGAGGTGGCCCGGCAGTGCGGGGTGGATACCCGCCAGGTCCGGCGGGCGCTCGAGGAAATCGCCACCCTCGACCCGGCACCGGGCCGCCGGTTCGCGGAGGACACCAACCGCGTGGTCGTGCCGGACGTGCGGGTCTACGCGGACGAGGACGGCGCCTGGCAGGTCGTGCTGAACAGCGACTCCATCCCCCGGCTGCGGTTGAGCCGTACCTACAAGGACCTCATCGCCGCGGGACAACTGCCCGCTTCCGAGCGGGAATACCTCCGGGAAAAGATGCGCTCCGGCCGTTTCCTCATGAACTCGATCGAGCAACGCCAGCAGACCGTGGAGCGGATCGTGCGGGAGTTGCTCGCGCTGCAGGAGGACTTCTTCGCGGAGGGGGTCGCCCGGCTGCGTCCCCTCACCATGAACCAGGTGGCCGAGCGCATCGGCGTGCACGAGACCACGGTGAGCCGGGCCATCGCGAACAAGTACATCGAGACGCCCCACGGGGTCTTCCCCCTCAAGTACTTCTTCACCGCCGGCTACACGACCGAGTCCGGGGAGGAGGTCTCCAGCCGGGGGGTCAAGGAAGTCATCCAGCAGATCATCGACCAGGAGGACCCGGCCAAGCCGCACAGCGACCAGACGGTGGTCCGCCTCCTCGCCGAGAAGGGTTATCCGGTGGCCCGGCGGACCGTCGCCAAGTACCGGGACGAGCTGGGAATCCTCCCCACCCACCTGCGGCGGACCTACCCCTCCCGATGAAGGCCGCGGATCGGGACGACCTCCTCCGCGGGCCCACCCTCGTGGTCTCGGCGGAGGGCAGCCGGCTCGGGGTGGGCCGGCTGGTGGAGGGTGCCTGGGAAGCCCTCGCCGAGGGCGAGGGCACCGCGGTGGAACAACTCCCCGGGCTGGCCCGCGAGGTCGCCGGCGCCGGCGGCGGGGAAGCCCCTCGCCACTGGGTCTACAGCGGGGGGCCGGGCACCCTGCTGGGGCTGCGCTTCACCTCCCTCTTCCTGCACACCTGGGCGCGCGCCCTCCCGGACGCCGGAGAGGAGGCCCCCGCCCAACCCCAAGCCCACCGGTTCTCCGGGTTGGTATGGACCGCCCGGGAGGCCTGGCGGGCGGACCCCCGGCCCTTCCTCCTGCTCCACCGCTGGCGCCGCGGTGCCTGGAACGCGCTGGCGGTGCGGGGTCCGCAGCCCGCGGAGGCCGACCTCTTCGTGGCCGAGGGTGCGCCCGAGTCCCTCCCCGCCGGGGAGCCCCGCCGCGAAGTACTCCTGCGGGCGGAGGCCCGGCCGAGCGTGGCCGGGGCGGACGTGGTTTCCCTCCCGCCCTTCCCCACCCTCCGCGACCATCTCGGCACCCCCGGATTCCTCGTCCCCACCCGAGGGTTTCCGCTGCTGCAGGCTGGTTCCACCCACTACCGGAAGTGGACCGGTGGGATCCACGGTGCGGCCCCCGCCCGGTGAACGCCTCCCCGCCGTCCCTCTCCCCCCGCTGCTGGGCCGAGATCGACCTGGGCGCCCTCGAGCGCAACCTGCGGGCCATCCGGGCCCACTTGCCCGCCGGGATCCGCTACGTCGCCGTGGTCAAGGCCGACGCTTACGGACACGGGCTCACCGCGGTGGTCTCCCGGCTCCTCCAGGCCGGGGTGGACGCCCTCGCCGTCGCCGATGTGCGCGAGGGCACCCGCATCCGCGAGCTCGCCGGGGGCTGGCCGGTCCTCGTGCTCGGCCCGGTCCTTCCCGGCGAGGAGGGTCGCCTGCTCGCCGCCGACCTCACCCCGACCGTCTCCTCCGCCGCGGAAGTCGCCCGCTTCGCCCGCGCCGCCGACCGGGAAGGGCGCCGCCTGCCGGTCCACCTGAATGTCGACACGGGGATGGGCCGCCTCGGGGCGTGGTACGAGGAGGCCGGGGCGGTGCTCGAGGCGCTCCTCGGGGAGCCCGCCCTGCGACTCGCCGGCGTGTACACCCACTACTCGGACGCCGCCCACTCCCCCGCCTTTACCCGGCTGCAGCGCGACCGCTTCCTCGCCTTTCTCCACGACCAGCGGGAGCGGCTCCGGCCCGGCGGCGACCTGCTCGTCCACGCCGACAACAGCGCCGGCACGGAGGCCTTCGTGCCGGACAGCCCCGTGAACGCCGTGCGGGTCGGCCTGCTCCAGTACGGGATCCGCCAGTACGGGGACTCCGTCTTCGAAAGGGTCCGGGTCGCCCCGGTCTTCCGCTTCGCCGCCCGGGTCGGCCTGGTCAAGGAGCTCCCCGCGGGGGTCCCCGTCAGCTACGGGCGCACCTTCACCACCTCCCGTCCCACCCGTACCGCCGTCCTCACCGTGGGCTACGGGGACGGGCTCCCCACCACCGCCAGCAACCGCGCCGAGGTCCTCCTCCGCGGCAAGCGCTGTCCGGTGATCGGCCGGGTGACCATGGACCAGACCATCGTCGACGCCACCGCCGTGCCGGAGGTGCAGCCCGGCGACACCGCGGTCCTCGTCGGCGACCAGGACGGCCGGACCATTTCCGTCGAGGAATTCGCGGAATGGTGCGGGGCCATCCCCTGGGAAGTCTTCACCTCCCTCTCCGCTCGCGTGCAACGGGTCTACCCCGCCGCCCGCGCCTGAACGATGGCCCTGCGCACCACCCCCGGCGAACGCCGCGCGCTCTCCCTCCTCGCCCTCGCAACCGCCCTCGCCTTCCTCCTCCTCTCCACCTGCGCCTGACTCCCCCTCCCGGGAACAAGGACGGGCGGAGCTCCCCGGGCGGGGGAGTCGTAGGACGGGGAAGGATTCCCGTGAGCGCAGCACCGCCAACCGCAAACGACTCCCCCCTCGCCCGCCCCGCGAGAGCCGCGATTCCAGGAACCAGAAACGACTCCCCCCGTAGCCGCCGAGGGAACAAGGCCCGTCGGCGACACGGAAAGAAAACCAACCGCCCAAGCCCCACAACACGCTCCCACCGCTCCCGCAGGCGAGGAGTCGTGCTGGGGGAAGAACACAGAACAGGTGGGAAAACGCTCAAACGGGGACAGGAAACGCAAAAACCGATTACGGCACGAAATCAAAAGTCCGCGCGCAAGATCCCCGACCCCCCGGCCTTCCCACAATCCAACCCCCTGCGCCTCGGCCGCCCCTCGCCCGCCCCGCGAGGAACGCGACTCCGCGAACCCAAAACAGCTCCCCCCCCGTAGCCGCGGAGGGAACGAGGCCGGTCGGCGACACGAGCAAGGAACCGACCGCCCAAGTCCCCCGCTACGCCCCCACTACTCCCGCAGGCAAAGAGTCGTCCATAGGGAAGAGCACAAACCAGGTGGCAAAACGGTCAAATGGGGACAGGAAATGCAAAAACCGATTCCTTCAGGAAACCAAAGATTCGCCCACAAGATCCCCGACCCCCCCGCTCCGACCCCAGCCCCTCACCCACCCCGCAAGGACCGCGACCCCGCGAACCCAAAACGGCTCCCCTCGGAGCCGCGGAGGGAACGAGGCCTGATCGACGACACGGAAAAGAAAACCGACCGCCCAAGTCCCCCACTCCGCCCCCACCGCTCCCGCAGGCGAGGAGTCGTGCCGGGGAAAGATCCAGTCGGAAGGCGGAACGGGTACACGGGGACAGGAAACGTAAAAACCGATTGCGGCAGGAAACCGAAGATTCGCTCCCAAGATCCCCGACCCCGCGCCCTTCCCCCGATCCAACTCCCTGCCCCTCCCCCGCCCCTCGACCACCCCGCAAGGGCCACGACTCCGCGAACCGCAAACGACTTCCCCCAGCAGCCGCCGAGGGAACGAGGCCGGCCAGCAACCCGGGAAAGAAAACCGCCCCCCCAAGACCCACGCCACGCCACCACCGCTCCCGCAACCGAGGAGTCATCCAGGGGGAAGAGCACCGATCGGGTGGCGAAACGGTCACGCGGGGACAGGAAACGCAAAGACTAATTCCTTCAGGAAACCAAAGATTCGCCCGCAAGATCCCCGACCTCGCGCCCTTCCCCCGATCCAACTCCCTGCCCCTCCTCCGCCCCTCGACCACCCCGCAAGGGCCACGACTCCGCGAACCCAAAACGGCTCCCGATCCCCCTCCCCGGCCTCAGCCTTCCTCGGGAAGGATGTGCAGGCCCTCGGCCCGGACCATGGGGGGACCATCGCTGGTCGGGCCGATCAACTCGCCCTGCACGAGCACCCGCTGGTTTGCGAAGAGCCCGAGTTCCCGCTGCAGGTTGGTGGTCAGTGGCTCCCCGTCCTCCCCGAAAAAGAAGACGAAGAAGCGGGACTCGGCCAGCTTGCGGGGATCCTCGCAGCAGCCGTCCCACGGGGTCGGGCACCCGATGTCGCCGGTCTCATCGCAGAAGGCGACGCGTTCATCGGTGAGGACGAATCCGGCGAACTCCCGGGAGAGGGGTTCCTTGATGCCCCCGATTCGCCCGGTGGCGACGATCGGGTCGCCGGGCGCGGCCTGCCGGACTGCCTCGTAAATGCCGGGGGCGTCCGCGGGCGGATCGGTGAGCAGGAAGCCGGCCCTCGCGTCCGCTCCGCCGGTCCCACCCCCGCCGCCGGCAGAGGAATCCGCGGAGCCGCACGCGGTGAGGAGGCCCACGGTCAGGCCGGAGAAAAGGAGCAGGAGGGGAAAACGGGAGGGGGAGGATTGCATGGCGTGGGATGGGTTCGAAGTTCGGGGGGGGGGAAGAAAAGGGGTCCGAGCTCAGCCGGAGCGCAGGGCCACGGGCAGGGGCAGGCGGAGACAGCGGAGGGCCGGGGGCAGGGTGCCGACCGTGCCGAGGAGCAGGGCGGTGGCCACTCCGAGCCCGACGGCTCCCGGGGACAGGGCCATCCGGAAGGTGCCCGTGGAGAATTCGATCCAGAGGCCGTGGAAGAGGAGAGCGGCGGCGCCGAGGGCGAGGAGCAGGCCGATGGCCTGGGTGAGCACGCTTTCCTGGAGGAGGGAGAACAGGAGGACACCCCGCCGGAAGCCAAGAGTCTGCAGGGTGGCCAGCTCCTGCATCCGGGAAGCGATGGACGCGTAGAGGAGATTGAGCCCCCCGAAGACCGCCCCGAGGCCCACGAGCACGGCGGTCAGCCAGGTCATCCCGCGGATCGGACCGTAAAAGCGGGCCAGCTCGGCGTAGTAGTCCGCCTCCGAGAGTACGGCCAGCGCGAGGTCCAGTCTCTGCTTGGTGAACAGGTCGGCCCGCGCCCGGTTCATCGCCGACGGGTCCTCCAGCCGGGCGACGACCCCGGAGAGGGTATCCCGCTGGAGGAGCCGGGCGAGGTCGTCGCGGGGGAACCAGAGCTCCGACTCGACCACCGTGCCCTCCCCCGCCAACCGCCCGGCCACCCGGAAGGGCTCGTCCTCGAGGAGCACCGTCCTTCCCACGGCCAGCTCCTCCGCCGGCACCCCGAGGACATGATGGGCCAGCCGGCCGACGAGCACCTCGCCCCCCGCGGGCCACTCCCCCTCGACGAGGCGGACCTGCCGGTGGACGCGCAGAGCCGCCGGGGTGACCCCGCGGGTGAGGCCCTGCGCGGCGGTCCCGTCCGGGAGGGCGAGCAGGCCGTTGTAGTGGATTTCCCCGGAGACCGCCGGTCCTCCCTCGCCCGCGGCGATCCCGGGCACCCCCGCGGCGATGAGCTCCTCCGCCTCGGCGGGCACTTCGCTCCGCTCGAGGCTTTCCTCGGAACCGGCGCCGAGGAAGATGAGGTTCCCGGGGGATCCGCTGCTGCGCAGGAGTTCGTTCATCCCACCGTTGAACGAGGCCGCCGCGAGCACGAGCAGCACCACCAGCGCGGAGCCGAGCACTTTCTGGAGCAGGCCGACGGGGTCGCGGAGCAGGTTGCGAAAGGCGTAGGAGAGGGGAAGCATCGGTCAGCCGTCGCGGAGGGAGCGTACGAGGGAGCCGCGGGCGGCCTCGAGGGCCGGCCAGAGGGAGGCCACCAGCGCGAGAACCATGGCGACCCCCATCCCGGCGAGCGCCACGCTGGGATCCGGTTGGAAGGCGAGGGTGAGTCCCTCGTTCCCGAAGGTGAAGCGGCGCCAGGCGAGGAAGGCGAAGGACCCGAGAATCCCGAGGGCGCCCCCCGCCATCCCGAGGTAGAGACCCTCGCCGAGGACGAGCAGGGCGACCGCCCGACGGGGAAAGCCGATCGTCTGGAGGAGGGCGCACTCCCGGCGCCGGGAACGGGCCGCGAGGAGGAGGGCGTTGGCGAGGAGGCCGATCACCCCGACGACCGCCCCGAGGCCGAGCCACCGGGTGAAGGCGATCATCTCGACCATGTCCCGGGCGGTCTGCGCGAAAAAGGCCTTCTCGGGGCGGGTCACCGTGGGCGCGCTCCCGTCCCCGAAACGGCCGTCGATGCGCGCGGCGACCGCGTCCAGCTCCTCCGGATCGTCCACCCGCACGTTGAACTGGGTGACCGTCCCGACCCCGAGGGTGGTCGACTCCTGTAGGAAGGGCAGGTGGACGTAGGCGACATTCTCGTCCTGCGGGTGGGGAGAGGTGACGATACCGGCGACAAAGACGCGCAGTCCGACCGCCGCAAAGAAATCCCCCGGCTCGAGTCCGCGGCGGGCCGCGAAATGGGCACCGACGAGGGCGGCGTCGGGCCGCTCCCGCCACGCCTCGTAGGAACCGCTCACCACGGTGAGATCGGGATTGTAGCGGCGCAGGTCGTCACCGGGCACCCCCCGGAACGCGATGACGTCGAGGCTGGCCCCGCAATGGTTGACGGCGATCTGCACGGGGATGGCGTCGGCCACGCCGGGGATCGCCCGGATCCCGTCGAGGTAGGACTGCGGCAGGCGGGAGGTTGAGGGACAGAATCGGTTTTCCCGGTAGACCACGAGCGTGTTGTCCTCCTCGCTCGCCTCGGTGGCCTCCCGGAGGGCTGCCTGCAGGGTCTCGATCGTGCTGAAGAGGAAGAGGCCCACCGCCACGCCGAGCGCGGTCAGGACGCTACGGGTGCGGTGGCGCAGGGCCTGCTTGCCGGCGAGGATGGCGAGGTTGCGCAGCGACCTCATCGGGCCACCTCCGCCGGGATGTTCGCCTCGAGCAGGCGTCCCTTCTCGAGGTGCAGGCAACGGTCCGCCTCCGCTGCGGCGCGGGGATCGTGGGTCACCATGATCACGGTCTTCCCGTTGTCCCGGGCCAGTTCGTGGAGGAGGTCGAGAACCTGGCGGGCGGCCTCCCGGTCGAGATCACCGGTGGGCTCATCCGCGACGAGCAGCTCGGGATCGGTGACAATCGCCCGGGCGAGGGCCACCCGCTGCTCCTGGCCGCCGCTCAACTCCGCGGGGCGGTGATGGGCCCGGTCCGCCAGGCCGACCCGCGCGAGGGCGGCGCGCACCCGCTCGCGGCGCTCGGTGCGGCGCAGGCCCTTCGTGAGGAGGAGCGGCAGTTCGACGTTCTCGAAAGCGCTGAGGATGGGGACGAGGTGATAGAGCTGGAAAACGTAGCCGCAGTACCGCGCCCGCCAGCGGGTCAGCTGGGCTCGGTCGAGGGCGGCGAGATTGGAATCCCCCACCCACAGCTCGCCGGAGCTGGGATGGTCGATCCCGGCGATACAGTGCAGCAGGGTCGTCTTTCCCGACCCGGAGGGACCCATCAGCGCGAGGAACTCGCCCGGGGCGACCTCGAGGTCGAGGGACTGCAGGGGGGTCACCCGGTTCGGACCCTTCTGGTAGGTCTTGGTCAGGCCGCGGCAACGGAGGAAGGGAGGGGGCGGATTCACGATAGGGGGATTCGCGGGGGAAGCGGCCACGGGCCACGGCCCGCCGGAAGGCCGCGCTTTCCTTCCGTCTGAAGGGAAGCCGGACTGCCGGCTTCCGCGGGGCGGGGGCGGCGGGGGCGGCGGGCAAAAGAGCGCGACGCCCTCCCGCCGGCGGCGGGGCGGAAGGGCCGGGACAACGTTGGACAGGATGGGATGGGCATGGATCAGGCGGGTTCGGAAAAGGGATGACTGCCGGAACCCTGCAGCACAGGGAATCCAAGGGCGGGAAATAGCGGCGACCTCAGGGAAGCCCGGGCCGCTCCCGCTTTCCTCAACAGCGCCAGACCGCGAGAACCGATCGGTGGAGATTCGCCGCCGGGGAAGGGCCGCCGGCCGGACGGACACCGTCGGCCCTACTTCGCGGGACCGGCACCACCACGGCAACCCCGCGGTCCATCCGCTCCGGGACCAGCCACGACGAAATTCCGGGTCGCCCCATCGACCGCCACAAACCGCGGCTCTCCTCGTCCCGCAGGCAACACGGATCCGCGGTTCCCGGTGCACGCGGCGACCAACACTCCTGCCACCCGGAGCCCGCCTCCTCGGGACAGCAACGCGCCAATTCCTCCGAACCTCCCCACCCATCAACACCCGCGCCATGCGGCACCGCCACCGAAGCGGCAACCGCAACCGCGAACAAGAACAGCAGGACCCGGACCAAGCGTGGCATCTCTCCCAATCAGACCCGATCCCGCCCCCATGTCCAGCCACGCTCACCCAATTTCCCACCCCAACCAACCCACCGCAGGGAAGCGCCGGAAGAGCGGCAGGGATCTGCCATAAGGTACAGCAGGGAAGCGCTGGAAAGCGCGGAAGGGATCTGCCGGAAGGCCCGACAGTAAAACGCCGCAAGGCGTAGCATGGTTGAATGTACCGAAAAATTCCGAACCCATCCCCAGCCGCGGGCCCCGGCCGCGGGCCCCGCCCACTCCCACGCCGCGCCGCAGGTGCTCCCATGCCCGCGAGCCAGCAAAGCCCCGACCTCCAAAGCCAACCCGGACACCCCACCGCTCCGCACCACCGCCACCTTCCCCGGACCGAAAGGCAGGGAAGCGCCGAAGGCGCAGCATCGATCTGCCGGGGGCACAGCCGGGAAGCGCTGGAAAGCGCGGCCGGGATCTGCCGGGCCGTCAGACAGGGAAACGCCGGAAGGCGAAACAAGGTAGAATTCCCCGAAAAATTCCGAACCTATCCCCTGCAGTGGGCCCCGCCTGCTCCCCTGCCAAGCTGCCTGCGCTTCCCTGTCCGCAAGCCCACCACGCCCCGACCCCCAAAGCCACCCCGGAACCCTCCGCCACCCGCACTACCACCACCTTCCCCGGACTGAAGGGCAGGGAAGCGCCGAAGGCGCGACATGGATGGGCCGTAAGGCACAGCAAGGAAGCGCCGGAAGGCGCGACAGGGATCTGCCGGAAGGCCCCGAAGACACAGCAGAGAAACGCCGCAAGGCGCAGCCCGGTTGAATTCCCCGGAAGAACCCGAATCCATCCCCTGCAGTGGGCTCCGCCCACTCCCCTGCCACGGCCCAGGCGTTCCCCTGCCCGCGAGCCCGTAACGCTCCCGATCCCTAAAGACACCCCGAAGCCCAGGGACACCCGGGACTTCCGGGGACCCCGAAGGAGTTATTTTAGCATCGTCCGCCGCCAGGGCTGAGCCCCCCAGAGGGGGATGTCGACCTCCTCGACGGGGACCGCCCGCGGTGCGCCGGCCCAGCGGGCGCGGTGACGGCGCACGTAGGCCTCGGAGCCGGCGATCACCCGTCGGGCCATCGCCTCCTCGATCTC